>JAYUQF010000096.1:0-5310 GCA_043756885.1 Pseudomonadota bacterium | reverse complement strand
GGCGGTTTCACACTAATAAGCCGCCGCCATCTACGACCAGATTGATGCCGGTGACGTAGCCGTTTTTCATGAGGAACAGCACCGCGTGGGCGATTTCGTCGGGACGCCCGACCCGACCGACCGGTAGTTTGGCGCCGGTGGCGGCCAGGATCGCCTCGCGTTGATCGCCGAATATCCCGTCCAACAAAGGCGTGTCGACAAAACCTGGCTGGATGGTGTTGACGCGGATGGGCGCCAGATCCAGCGCCAGTGCCCGTGCAAACGCATCAACCGCACCACAAGACGCGGTCGCCACGGCAGCGCCCGGCAAAGGGCGCCGCGAAGCCGTGCCTGACATGAACGTGATCGAGCCACCGGGGCGAATTTTTGGTGCGGCATATTTGGCGGCATACAGCGCACCCCAGAAGCGTGTATCCAGGGCCGGGTGCAGGCTTGCGGTAGTGGGCGCGAGTTTGCCATCGAGCACCAATTGCCCGGCGGTAATAAAAACGTGGTCGATAGCCGGCAGGCCGGCGAACAAATCCCGGGTGCCATTTTCGTCGGCCGCATCGAGCAAACGCGCATCGGCGTTGCCGCCGAGCGCCACCCGCGCGTTTTCCAGACGCGCCGCATCGCGACCGGTAATGACGACCTTGGCGCCTTCAGACTGCGCCGCCTGGGCGGTGGCAAGTCCAATGCCCGAGCTGCCGCCCAATATGACCACCGTGGCGTTGTGCATCGACATCGCTTGCATTCTCCGAGTGTTGGTCTTGAACGTGGGTGCGGCGCGCTTGCCGGTCAGGGTACGTCGGTCAGGTCGCCAGGGGGTCCCTCGTGATGGGGACGGGGTGCGTGGGGCGCTTGCAGCGGTTGACCATGCACCGGCACTTTGCGCGTCAGGAACTCGATCACCGCATTGCCAAAGATGTCATTCCGATCGCCCGCCACCATATGGCCAGCATCGGTAATGTTGACGTACTCACTGTGGGTACACATCGTCAGGAAATTTTGCGCGCCTTCTTCCGTCAGGACATCGGACAAACCACCACGGACCAGCAGCGTCGGCAGTTTCAGCGCCTGGGCGCAGGCCGCTAAGCGTGCGAAGCGTTTATCCATTTCGCGGCGCAATTGCATGAAGCGCGGGTCCCAGTGCCAGCGGAATTTGCCATTGGGCGCGCGGCGCAGATTTTTGGCAAGGCCGGCCAGATCCTTGGGTGGTTGGCGGTGGGGTTGATAAGCGCCGATGGCGGCAGCCACTTCCTCCAAACTATCGAAGCCCTCGGGCTTGTAGTTCATGAAAGCGCCGATTTTCTGTACACCTTCCTGTTCGATCTGTGGCGCAATATCAACCAGCACCAGACCTGTCGCGTCGAGGTGATCTTCACCGATGGCGACCAGGCTGGTGCCGCCGCCCATCGATGCACCGACCAGCACAGGCCGTTTACCGCCCAGCGCTTTCACGACGCAGCACAGGTCTTCGACCATGATGTCTTGGCCATAAACACCGTCGGGTGCCCAGTCGGAATCACCGTGGCCACGGGCATCGAAGGCGACGGCGTGGTATCCGGCCGCGCCGAGTGCTTCGCCGGCGGTTTTCCACGCGTGGCGCGTCTGGCCGCCGCCGTGTTGCAGGAGGATCAAGGGGCCATGCTGGGGACCCCAGCTATCACCGGCCAGCGTGACACCACCGATACCAGGCCAGCGGTGCATGGGGTCCGGCGTACCGGGTAAACGTTCACCTGCGCTCATAGTTTGAGACGGACTTCCGTAGGGGGATGGCTTCATTGTCGGTGCTGGCCGGGATTCGTCAAGTACGCATAAGCGTAGTGAACATGGGCCTGAGCAGGGATCGGCTCATAGCCCACGATGGCGTGTTAACCTCTCGCGCACTGCGCAGTGGTCTATCAGGAGCAAGCACGTGATCGTCGAACAGATCTGGACCGGCAACGCCTATCGCAATTTTAACTATCTCATCGCCTGCGCCCAAAGCGGTGAAGCGCTCGCGATCGATCCACTCGACCATGAAAAATGTCTGGCGATGGCCAAGTCACGTGGTTGGCGGATCACTCAGATCCTGAACACCCACGAACATCACGACCACATCGGCGGCAACGCCGCGGTGGTGGCGGCCACCGGCGCCAAGGTGCTGGCCCACGCCAACGCACGCGACACTATCCCGGGACTCGATCGCGGCCTGCTCGCGGGTGATGTCATTAAAGTTGGCAAGACAGTGGAACTGGAAGCGCTCGATACACCCGGACATACCATGGCCCATATCTGCCTGCGCTCCCACACCGATACGCCGGCGCTGTTCTGTGGTGATACCTTGTTTAATGCCGGCGCAGGCAATTGCCACCACGGTGGCCATCCGGCCGAGCTCTACGATACCTTCGCCCGCCAGCTCGCGACCTTGCCCGATTCGACCCTGGTCTATCCGGGCCACGACTATATCGCCAACAATCTTGGTTTCACCCTCGACCGCGAGCCGGACAACACCCGCGCCGCGGCGCTGGTCACGGCGGTCAAAACACAGGATCCAAACGCGCCGCTGGTCTCAACCCTGGCGCTTGAAAAGGAGATCAACACTTTTTTTCGGCTGCGCAGTCCGACCGTCATCGCACGTCTGCGCGAAACCTTTCCCGATCTGCCGAGTGACGTTGACGCCAAAACGGTGTTTGTGAAATTGCGCGAGTTGCGCAATTCCTGGTAACCAGCCATAGCGTCGCTACCCGAACCCTCTCACCGTGGGTTCGAAGGGGAGGGTAGGTCCGAATTCATGCGGACACTCATCTCAACCAGAAGCGAATCAGCGCTGTTGGTCCTAAACGGCGCCTAGCACCCAGCCAATCGCGCCAAAATACAAAACCACCGCCGCCACCGTTCGTCGCCGCAAGCGCTCACCGAGATGGTCCAGCTGAGCATCACCCAAGGCCCGCCAGCCCTGGGACATTTCAAAGCGCAATTGCAGCAGCCACGCTACTGGATCATGTGCCGAGTGGCGGCTGCGGTCGGCATGCACGCCGTAGATGCTTTGGTAGGCGCGTGGATGGCGGCGGCGCAGATGGGCGCGGAAATCCTGTTTTGCAACGTGTCCCAGGCTCGCCAGACAGGCCCACGGCATGAATAACAGGATAAGATTTGCGGTGCTCAGGGTCATTGGTGAGGATATTTCGTAATCTCAATTGTTCGCGTCGGGAGCAACGACACTGGGATGCTAAGCCGCTTGCTGGGTCTGCGCTATCGGCCAGATGTTAAACATGGTGGGACCGGCAAAATCTGCAAAACACTTGGCCAAGCGCCCGGCGCGGAGCCAGCCGCGCAGGGCGTTTCGTGACTATTGCGCCGAAGCGCCTATAATTCGCCGCCTCCCCCGGGCCTGACCGCCCTGCCTATCGTTTTAAGGTGCCCCCCCTGTGTCCTCGAATGCTCCGTCTGAAGAATCCACCGAACCCAGCCCAATTTCATTTGCCGATCTTGGACTATCCGCGCCGGTACTGGCGGCACTGTCCGATGTCGGTTACGAGACCCCGACCGCCATCCAGGCTGCCACCATTCCGCATTTCATGGCTGGCCGTGATCTGATCGGTCAGGCCCAGACCGGTACGGGCAAAACTGCAGCGTTTGCGCTGCCGCTGCTAACGCGCATCGATTTGGAACGCGCGGTGCCACAGGTGCTGGTGCTGGCACCAACACGCGAGCTGGCGATCCAGGTTGCCGAAGCATTTCATTCTTATGCTGCCCACCTGCCCGGCTTTCATGTGCTGCCGATCTACGGTGGGCAAGACTACGGTGTGCAACTGCGCGGTTTACGCCGAGGTGTGCACGTCGTAGTGGGCACGCCCGGCCGCGTGATGGACCACATGCGTCGCGGCACGCTTGATTTGCGCGCGCTGACTTGCCTGGTGCTGGACGAAGGCGACGAAATGCTGCGCATGGGCTTTATCGACGATGTTGAATGGGTGCTGGAACAGACGCCGCCCGCACGTCAAGTAGCCTTGTTCTCGGCGACGATGCCGCCGCCGATCCGCAAGATTGCCGAACGTTATATGCGTGAGCCCGAGGAAATCAGTATCCGGCTCAGCACGACCACGGCGGCCACCATCCGGCAGCGATACTGGGTGGTGAGTGGGCTGCATAAACTCGATGCCCTGACCCGCATTCTTGAGACTGAGAATTACGAAGGCGTATTGATCTTCGTGCGCACCAAGATCGCCACCGTCGAACTTGCCGAGCGTCTTGATGCGCGTGGTTATTCCTGCGCCGCGCTCAGCGGTGATGTCGCTCAGAAGTTGCGCGAGAAGACCATCGAACAATTGAAGGACGGCAAGATCGACATCCTGGTCGCGACCGACGTTGCCGCGCGCGGTTTGGATGTCGATCGCATCAGCCATGTAATCAACTTCGACATTCCCAACGATTCCGAAGTGTATGTGCATCGCATAGGCCGCACCGGTCGAGCGGGACGACATGGTGATGCTATTTTGTTTGTTGCCCCGCGCGAGCAGCATATGTTGCGTGTGATCGAACGCGCCACGCGACAGCCGATTGAGCGCATGGATCTGCCCAGCACTGAGATGGTGAATGACAAACGCATCGGGCGCTTCATGCAGGCCATCACCGACACCTTGGCATCTGCTGATCTGGATGTTTTTGCCCAGCTGGTAGACCGCTATCAGCGCGAACACGATGTGGAGCCGGCTGCCATCGCTGCGGCCCTGGCGCAGATGGTGCAGGGCGGGCAGCCTTTGTTGCTCGATCCACAACAGCGTCACGAGCGCGGCGGGCGCGATGGGCATCGTCAGGACAGTCGGCCACCACGTCCTGAAGGTGGCCGCTGGGAGAAACATGAACAGCCGCGTGGTGACCGTGGTTACGAACGTCGTCCAGCGCCGCGCGATCACGAAGCGCGCCCGGTACGTACCGAAAACGACAGCCCGCGTCGTTTTGATGAGCAGCGGCCACGATTTGGTGCCGAAGCGCCGCCGCGCCGCGAACGCGAACGTCCGCCTTTTAGTACCGACCGTCCGCCGCGTCGCGACGCAGCAGGCGCGCCGCGTGATGCCGATAGCCGTCCGCCGCGCCGCGATGAGGCTGCCCCACCCCGTTATACCGATACGCGCCCACCACGGCGTGACGATGCCGGTCCGCCGCGTTATAGCGATGACCGTCCACCACGTCGCGACGATGCAGGTTCCACGCGTTATGCCAGCGACCGTCCGCCGCCCAGTACCGGCGAACGGCAGGACGGTGATCGCCCGCCGCGCTTTCGCCCCGCGGAAAATGCGCCGCGCGGTGATGGTGATCGTCCACCGCGCTTTGGCGCAGAGCGGG
>JAYUQF010000095.1:0-5312 GCA_043756885.1 Pseudomonadota bacterium | reverse complement strand
TGATTGGGCTCGGATTCCACGTCATGAACGAAACCTCGCGCCACCTCGCTCTGGTGGTCGGCATGCCGCCGGCCCTGAGTGCGTTGGGCCCGACGCTGCTGCTGTTTTCAATCGCGATGGTGCTCAATCGCCGCGTCCAGTAACACGCAAAACGAGCCGCGTCTGCGACCAGCGGTCGTGCCAGGTGCGGTGTTGTGCGTCAAACAAGGCCGCAAAGTAACCGGCACCACCTAACAACAACGACAGCAGCGCACCTGCAAAACGTGCACTGATTTCGCTCCAGCGTGGGCGTCGCTCACCGTTACCCGCCACGATTTCCAGACGCCACGCCTGCATACCCAGCGTGCGCCCGCGGCGCCAACAGATGCCGAAGTAGGCAAAAATCACCACCAGCATGTAGACGGTCAGCAACGGGTGACCAGGCGCGATGATGCCGCCCGCCAGCAACACGGGGATGAACGCGGCGAAATAGACCAGCGTGAATACCGCGATGGCGTCATACAGCAAGGCCATCATGCGGCGCGCAAAAGGTGCTGGCTGTTTGATTTGGGGCACGCGGACGTGGCAGCTCTACACTAGGTTTGGCCTGAAGGTCACCAGGGCGCGGCGCCAGTGCAGGGATCTGCACGCAGGCGCTGCCTGGCGCGCACTTTTCGCAACCGACTTCGCAAAATTGGCGCTCCCTAGGGGAGTCGAACCCCTGTTCTCGGCGTGAGAGGCCGATGTCCTAGGCCACTAGACGAAGGGAGCGTAATTGCAGGCGCGGATGGTACCATACGCGTCCGCTGCCGCTATCGGCGGCCACACCTCGCAGACGATCGACATTCGAGTCGGCATCCGACTGCACTGACCATCGGCGCACTCAATTGCCCGGCAAAATGCAAGCGCGCTCACAGGAAAGATGATCCCGAGAAGTCATTGAGCATCTTAATCGATCTGGTGAGGGCGGCCGCCGCCCGTGTCACCCGGCGCGCACCCCCGCAGGACGCCGCCAACACCCCCGCTGCCGCGCTGCCGCCAAGCCCACGTTCAAAACGCAAGGACGAAGGCACTGTGTCCACGCGGCGAGGCCAAGCGCGCATCTACACGCGCAGCGAACACTCCATCTCGCGCAAGATGATTTCACCTAGTGCACTCAAGGTGCTGTATCGACTCGATGGCGCAGGCTTTCGCGCGTGTCTGGTCGGAGGTGGTGTGCGTGATTTGCTGCTCGGTCGCGAGCCCAAGGATTTTGACGTTGCGACCGATGCCAGTCCCGACCAGGTGCGCGAGCTGTTTCGCAATTGCCGACTTATCGGCCGTCGCTTCCGCCTCGCACATGTGCGATTTGGTCCTGAGATCATCGAAGTCGCAACCTTCCGCGCGGCCCACGATGAAGACTCCAGCGACCAGGGTGAAATGAGCGATGAGGGTCGTATCCTGCGTGATAACGTTTATGGTGACATCGAAGACGACGTCTGGCGCCGCGATTTCACCGTCAACGGTTTGTACTACGACATCCACGATTTCAGTGTCATTGATTACGTCGGTGGTGTTGAAGATCTGGAAAAGGGTGTTGTGCGTGTGATCGGCGATCCCGAGCAACGCTATCGCGAAGACCCGGTACGCATGCTGCGCGCGGTGCGGTTTGCGGTGAAACTGGGATTTAAGCTCGATGAAACCTGTGCACGACCCTTGTCGCAACTGGCAGGCTTGCTCGACGCGATATCACCTGCACGTCTGTTCGACGAAGCCCTTAAGCTGTTTCACGGCGGTTATGCCCTGCAGTCTTTCGAGGCCTTGCGTCATCACCATTTATTCGAACATCTGTTCCCCCTGGCCGAGGCTACACTCGCACACGAAGAGCATGATTTTCCCCGCACGCTCATCGGCCGTGCCTTAGACAACACCGATGACCGTATCGCTCAAGGTAAGTCGGTGACACCGGCTTTCCTGCTCGCAGCCCTGTTATGGGATGCTTTTGAGGAACGTCGTCAGGATCTGGAAGCCGACGGTATGCAAGCCCAGGAGGCGCTTGGCCTGGCGGCCGACCAGGTGCTCGCCAAACAGGTGGCGCGCCTCGCTGTGCCACGCCGCTTCACGCAGATCACCCGTGACATCTGGTCCATGCAGCAGCGGCTTGTGGATCTGTCGCCCAAGCGTGCCCGGCGTACATTTGAAAATCCGCGCTTTCGCGCCGCCTATGATTTTCTCAAGCTGCGGGCCGAAGCCGGCGACGACGCAGGGCAGAGTGCTTCGTGGTGGACCGACTTCCAGGATGCTGGCGATGCTGAGCGTGAGACGATGCTCGCGCAATTGGACGAGCGGGCGGCCCCCGGCAGTCAAAAACGCCGGCGCCGACGCAAGCGCCGCCCATGAACCGCCGGGTGATGGCCTATATCGGCCTTGGCAGCAATCTGGACGATCCGGCCGCGCAGATCGCAAACGCCATCGACGCGCTTAAAACGCTGCCGGACACCCTGGTCCGAGCCGTTTCAGGCTTTTATCGCAATCCGCCCATGGGGCCGCAGGATCAGCCTGACTTTGTCAACGCCGTGCTCGCCATCGAGACCGGGTTATCCCCGCGCGCCCTGCTGGACGCTATGCAGAAGATTGAACAAACACAAGGCCGCGAGCGCAGTCTGCACCTTTGGGGACCGCGCATCATTGATCTCGACCTGTTGGTTTACGGCGATGCGTTGCTCAGCGAAGATCGCTTGAAAGTGCCCCACCCGGGTATTGCTGAGCGCGCCTTCGTGCTGGTTCCACTCGCGGAAATCGCACCACAACTTAAGATCCCCACGCTGGGTCCTCTGCCTGCCTTGCTGGCCGCTGTCGATTGCGCCAACGTAATACTAATGCCGGTCCCTATTTGTTCCATGCCACGGACATCCTTGACTCGATGATTACGAATTCAGATTTGAAAACCCTGCGTGCAACGCTGCGTGAATGGCGCCGCGAGGGTCTGACCATCGCACTGGTACCGACCATGGGCAATCTGCACGAAGGGCATCTATCGCTGCTGGCGCGTGCCCGCGCCATCGCCGACCGCAGTGTAGTCAGTATTTTTGTTAACCCGATTCAGTTCGGGCGCGGCGAGGACTATGAACGATATCCGAGCACCCTTGAGGCTGACCGCGCCAAACTCGAAGCTGCTGGTCTTGATCTGCTGTTCGCGCCGAATCTGGCCGAACTTTATCCCGGTGGCATACAGGAAGACACACGCGTCACGGTACCGGCGCTGTCGGACATTCTGTGTGGCGAATTCCGGCCCGGTCATTTCTCCGGCGTCGCGACGGTGGTCAGTAAACTTTTTATCAACGCCCAACCGGATTTTGCCCTGTTTGGCGAAAAGGATTTCCAGCAGGTAATGGTCATTCGCCGCATGACCCACGATCTGCTGTTCCCGGTCGAGATCATCGGCATGCCGATCATCCGCGAGGCCGACGGCGTGGCCATGAGTTCGCGCAACAGCTATTTGAAGCCCGCAGAGCGGCGCGTCGCGGCGGGCATCTTCGCCAGCTTGAATCGCGCGGCCAACGAGTTGCGTGTGCAGGCGCAACCGCTGGTTGCGCTTGAGCGTCGCTGCGAGGAGGAGCTCAAGACCATGGGCATGCGTCCCGAGTACATTTCGGTGCGCCGCGCCAGCGACCTCGACTTGCCTCGGGCGGGCGATCAGGATTTGATTATTCTTGCTGCGGCATGGCTGGGCGGGGCACGGCTGATCGACAACATGCGCGTCATGCTCGACCAGCCCTTTCTCGCCTGAGCGTGGCCATCTTGTTTAGACAGTGAAGTTTGTTTCATGAGCAAAGGCGTCTACGTCAAAACCTTTGGTTGCCAGATGAACGAGTACGATTCGAGCAAGATGCTCGCTTTGCTCGAACGCAGCCATGGCTTGAAACCGGTCGCGAGCCCGGAGCAGGCGCATGTGTTATTGATGAACACCTGCTCGGTGCGGGAAAAGGCCCAGGAGAAATTGTTCTCTGAACTCGGGCGTTGGCGTCCCCTGAAAGACGCCGACCCGAGTGTGATTATCGCGGTTGGAGGTTGTGTGGCAAGCCAGGAAGGCGAGCTGATCTGGGAACGCGCGCCCTTTGTTGACGTGGTGTTCGGGCCGCAGACTTTGCATCGTTTGCCGGCCATGATTGCAGCGGCGGAACGTGGCGAAAATCGCCTCATCGATATCAGTTTTCCCGAAATCGAAAAATTCGACAACCTGCCACCGGCCCGCGTTGATGGTCCCAGCGCGTTTGTCTCAATCATGGAAGGCTGCAGCAAATACTGCAGCTTCTGTATCGTGCCCTATACACGTGGAGAGGAATTCAGCCGGCCGTTTGACGATGTCATCACTGAAATCGTTGAACTGGCTGCCAGTGGCGCGCGCGAGATAGTACTGCTTGGGCAGAACGTAAATGCCTACCGAGGGGCAACCCATGATGGCCAGATTGTCGATCTTGCGGCACTCATTCGTTATGTGGCTGCCGTCGACGGCGTTGAGCGCATCCGTTTCACGACCTCCCATCCGCTGGAATTCACGCCGCGCTTGATTGAAACCTACGGACAGGTGCCGCAACTGGTCAGTCACGTCCATCTGCCGGTGCAAAGTGGCGCCGATCGGATCCTGGCACTCATGAAACGTGGCCACACTACGCTCGAATACAAATCGATTATTCGGCGTCTGCGTGAAGTACGCCCGGATATATTGGTGTCCACAGATTTCATCGTCGGTTTCCCCGGCGAAAGCGACGAGGACTTTGCCCGCACCATGGCCTTTATTGAAGATATTCGTTTCGACCAGTCTTTCAGCTTTATCTATAGCCCGCGGCCCGGCACGCCGGCCGCCGCACTACCGGACGATGTTAGCCAGGCACAAAAACTTCATCGCCTGGCGATTCTGCAGCGGCGCATCACAGCGTTTTCTGAGCAGTACAACGCGGCCATGGTCGGCACTGTCCAGTGTGTGCTGGTCACCGGTCCGGCACGCAAGGATGCACAGGAGTTAGCCGGACGCACCACGCACAACCGCGTCGTGAATTTTGCC
Source organism: Pseudomonadota bacterium (assembly GCA_043756885.1). Lineage (GTDB taxonomy): Bacteria > Pseudomonadota > Gammaproteobacteria > JADJYF01. The sequence goes on along the minus strand of JAYUQF010000095.1, from coordinate 289 downwards.
GGTCCCCACGACTTGATTGGTCACTTCACCGAGGTGCGTATCTCGGCCGCGCTACCCAATTCACTGCGCGGTGAATGGCTGGGCGCCACGCCGAGGGCAAACGCATGAGTACCGTTTCCATTGAACTCGCGCTGGAGCCAGCCGACAACGAGCGCCTGGCCAATTTGTGCGGTCAATTTGACGAAAATCTGCGCCTGCTTGAACGCCGCACCGGGGTGGAGATCGGCAATCGTGGTAACCAATTCAAACTCGTAGGCGACGATGATCTGGTGGTGGTCACCGAACGCGT
>JAYUQF010000094.1:0-2073 GCA_043756885.1 Pseudomonadota bacterium | reverse complement strand
GCCACGGCGCTTCTGGATTGACGTGATCAGGTGTCAAGGGTGAAACACCGCCCCAGTCATTGATGCCGGCCGCGATGAGATCGGGCAGGCAGCCGGGGCTCAAATTGGGTGGCGCCTGAATGCTCATGCTCGGCCCGAAGATGACGCGGGTAACGGCTAGGGTCCACAACATCTCGGCCAAATCGGGTTCCGGCGCATCGTGCATACGCGTGCCCGGTTTGGCGCGGAAATTCTGCACGATAATTTCCTGCAGATGGCCGTACTCGCTATGGACAGCACGCAGCGCCAGCAATGCTTCGATACGTTCAAGACGGGTCTCACCGATGCCAATAAGAATGCCACTGGTGAACGGGATCTGCGCCTGGCCCGCATTACGTAGGGTCTGCAGGCGTAACGCCGGGCGTTTATCCGGCGAACCATGGTGTGGCATCCCTTTTGCGCACAAGCGCTCCGACGCAGACTCAAGCATGATGCCCATGCTGGGTGAGACGCTACGCAGGCGCTCGCACTCGTCCAGCGACAAAGTGCCCGGATTCATGTGGGGTAGCAGCCCGGTGGCGGTGAACACCGCTTCAGCGGCGGCGCGCAGATAGTCCAGGGTTGAAACAAACCCCATCCTGGCCAGCGCGTCACGCGCAGTTTTGTAGCGTAGTTCAGGACGCTCCCCAAGGGTGAACAGCGCTTCTTTGCAGCCCAGACGCTGACCCGCGCGGGCCAGCTCCACAACCGCCTCGATACTCATATAGGGCTCGCCCACTCGCTTGGGCGCCTGGGCAAAAGTGCAGTAGTGGCACACATCGCGGCACAGCTGCGTCAGCGGAATAAAAATCTTGCGCGAGTAGGTAACGCCGTTGCCGAATCCTTGATCGCGCAAACGACCGGCGCAGGTCATTAACCCAGCGAGGTCGTTACATTGCGCGAGTTGCAGCGCTTCGTCATCGGACGGCAGCTGTCCCGCTTCCGCAGCGGCGAGTAGAGAAGTAAAACAATGCATGGGTTACAACAACCGTGAAGCAGCCGCGATGTCACTGAGATCGCGCGCACTGGTGTGGTGTGGCATGACGCGGCGCGCGATGCCACTGTCACACAGATAAGCCAAGGTCTCGGTTTCGCTGTCGTAAGTGAGCAGGGTCTGGAGATCGATGGGGTTATCGATATCCAGAGCAAGCCCCGGCAACAACGCGATCTGTGGATGGATCCCTGCGTCCTGCGCGGCTTGCCGATGTTTGGCAAAACTGCCGGTACCGAAGTAAAACGAGATCGCATCAACCGGGCTCACTGCAAGCGCATTGGTCCCATCGTGTTCACGATCAGGCACCAGACTCACCGACGGTGCACCGCGATGGGCGAGCAGCACTTCGTCGATTTCGCGACCGCTGACCAGGGGCACATCACCCGGGATCATGAGCATGCCACGTTGGCCATGGGTGGCAAGCCATTCACCGGCTTGCACAATGGCATTCGACAGACCCGTACCGCTCTCTTCAACAAAAAGACCACCAATTCGTTCGACGCTGTAACGTGCACGAACTTCGCGTGATACCACCAGCACACCCGCCACTCGCCGACTCTCGGCGATGGCGCGTAACACGTCATTGAGCATCACTTGCGCCAGCGACTCACGTTCGGCCGCCGACAGTAGCGGTGCCAGCCGCGTCTTCGCGTTTGAAAAGCGTTTAACGGGGACAACAACCCACATAACGGTGTCAGAACGACCTGAGGAATTCGAGCGCAGTCTGCGCCAGATTGATTCTATCGTCCAGCGTCACCATGACACTTGCGGCATGGGTAACACGCAGGTTTTTCGCGGCTATTTGTGGCACTGACTCGCGGTCCGAATCATCAATAATGAAGCCGTCCAACAACTCACCATAATGACCCGCCACAGCCGCTGCAGTCTGGGGCAGCGCGAGCTCCTGCATGATTTTAGCGGTGGGGCCTTTGATCGCCAAACCGGCCACGATCGGCGAGACCGCCACCACTGGCGCCTGACACGCCAGCAGCGCTGCGCGCATGCCCGGCACGGCAAGAATCGGATCGATACTCAGAAACGGATTTGACGGACAGATGAGT
>JAYUQF010000093.1:0-5321 GCA_043756885.1 Pseudomonadota bacterium | reverse complement strand
GTAGTCCGTTGTCCGGTAGCGGCCGCGGGTAGCTGGGTAGGTGTCTGACTCATGGCTTTAACCTGATATTGCAAAACGACGAGGGCTGGACCCATCGGGGTCTGGATACTTCCATAGCAAGGGTGCGGATTCAAGCCACGCCAATAGGTGCCCGAGCAAGCCACTGGCAGGTGACGGCGCTCAAGTCACGGTGTTGGTGTTGCTGCACTTTGGAGACCTAGGTCGACCGCCGTTAACGGCCTGGATGTCGAGGCCTGCGATGCAAATCGACCTCGGCTCCACCTGCGCTGCCTGCATCCAACGCGGGTGGTGCGCGATTTCTAAGAACCAGACACGCGCTGGCGGAATATCTCAGCGGCGTGGGAGCCCCAATGCACGATCAGAAAGATATCAAGGCACTGATGCTCGGTGCCATCGGCATAGTTTACGGCGACATCGGCACCAGCCCGCTGTACGCCCTGAAAGAAACCCTGAGTGGCTCGCACGCGCTGGGCCTGGATGTACCCCGGGTGCTCGGCGTGCTGTCGCTGTTCTTCTGGGCGATCATGATGCTGGTCACAGTCAAGTACGTGATCATCATCATGCGCGCCGACAATCGCGGCGAAGGCGGCAGTCTGGCGCTGCTGGCGCTGATCAGCGACGCGCTCAAAAATTCCAAGCGGCGGGTATGGATAGTCGGTGTGCTGGGCATCTTTGCCGCGGCGCTGTTTTACGGCGACAGCATGATCACACCGGCCATCTCGGTACTGAGCGCGGTCGAGGGCATGACCATCATTGCGCCCCACCTTGGGCCGGCCGTGATCCCGACTACCGCGGCGATCCTGACGGCGCTGTTCTGGATCCAGAAGCGCGGTACCGGTACCGTCGGTCTGTGGTTTGGCCCGGTGATGTGTCTATGGTTTGTCGTCATTGCGGTACTGGGTTTACGCCAGATTTTTGACAATCCTGGTGTGTTGCTCGCTATCAATCCACTGTATGCCATCGATCTCATCATCGCTCACCCGCGCGAGACCTTCCTCGGGCTGGGTGCAGTCGTGTTGGCCGTGACCGGTGGTGAAGCGCTTTATACCGACATGGGACACTTTGGCGCCAGACCGGTACGCCTGACTTGGTTCGGCTTTGTACTGCCCGCTCTGTTACTCAATTATTTCGGCCAGGGTGCGCTGCTGCTTGCCCATCCCGAAGCGCTGGAGAACCCCTTCTTTTTACTTGCCCCCGATTGGCTGCAGGCACCGCTGGTTGTGCTTGCCACCCTCGCAGCAGTGATCGCGTCCCAGGCCGTTATCTCCGGTGCCTTTTCGGTGGCACGACAGGCCATTCAGCTCGGTTATCTGCCACGCATGGAGATCGTCCATACCTCCGGCCACGCTCAAGGTCAGATCTATATTCCGTTCACCAACTGGACGCTTTATCTGGCCGTGATGGCCTTGGTGATCGGTTTTCAGTCGTCAAGCAATCTGGCGGCTGCCTACGGTATCGCGGTGACGGGCACCATGCTTATCGACACCATCCTCATCGCTTTCGTGATGGTCTTGATCTGGAAATGGGCAACCTGGCGCATTGTGCTGTTATGCGGCTTTTTATTGGCGGTGGACTTCTGCTTTCTGGCCTCTAATTCACTCAAGATTCTGGAAGGTGGCTGGTTTCCGCTAGTGGTCGGGCTGGTGTCATTCACCGTGCTCACCACCTGGAAACGCGGCCGCGCACTGGTGTTCGACAAGATCGTGGAACAGAGCGTACCGCTGGACGCTTTACTTATGTCAGTCGACGAGATTCACCGCGTACAAGGTGTAGCGGTATTCATGACCGGCAGTCGGCACGGCGCACCCACCGCCCTGCTACATAACCTCAAGCACAATAAAATCCTGCACGAACGCATTTTTCTGGTCACCATCGTGACGACCGACACGCCCTATGTGACCCGTGACGAACGGGTTGAGTATGAGATCCTCGGTCATGGTTTTTATCGCGTCATCGTGAACTTCGGCTTTATGGAACACCCCGATCTGCCCGAAGCACTCACCGAGCTCAAACAATACGGCCATCACCTCAAGATGATGGAAACAACTTTTTATCTCAGTCGCGAAGTGATCGTGCCGACCCTGAAACACGGCATGGCCCTGTGGCGCGAACGGCTGTTTGCGGTCATGAGCAAAAACGCGATGTCGGCCTCGGAGTTCTTTCGCATTCCGACCGATCGGGTGGTGGAGATCGGTACGCAGCTTGAGATCTGAAGGACGCGATTTTTTCCCGTAGGGCCGACTTGAGCCGGACATCCCGCTTTAAATAAGCTCTGCGTCGGAACAAATTCGGACCTGCAGAAAATACGAAGATGCAGATTAGGGTGTGAGCGTCGGATGGCGCGCGCCGTAACGTGTCTGGGATTCGAAGCCATAGGCAAGTTTCAGCAGCGCAAGATCGGCCCATCGTTTACCGACGATCTGCAAACCCACCGGCAGGCCGTTACGTGTAAAGCCGGCCGGCACTGAAATCGCCGGACAGCCGGTCACTGTAATGGCGTAACACACACCCATCCAGTCGAGATAGGTGGCAAGTTCACGACCGTTGATAGTCGTAACCCATTCTTGCTCGATGGCAAACGGCGGCACCTGCGTGGCGGGGCACAGTAGGAAATCGTAATCCTCAAAAAACGCTGCGACCCGCGCGATGAGTTGTGAGCGTTGGATTTCTGCTTGGGTCACGTCGTGCAGCGTGAGGGCCAGACCCTGCTCGATGTTCCACACCACGGTGTCTTTCAGGTGCGCGCGCTGGCGCCCAAAATCAGCACCAAAACGCGCCGCAAACGACCATCCACGCAATATGCGAAAGATCTCGTCGGCGTCGTGTAGATCGGGGCAGGCCTGCTTGATACTGCAGCCGAGCCTGGTGAAGGTAGGCAAGGCTTGTTCCAGTACTTCGACTATCTCGTGGTCAACTTCGAACTGACCAAGATTGGGCGACCAAGCCAGACGCAGCCCCTGCAAGTCACTCGCCAAAGGCACTTTAAAAGTTGCGCCTGCTTCGCCCAGGGCAATTGGCACCCGTGCATCGGGGCCTGCCATGGCGGACAACAGCAAAGCGCAGTCGCTGACGTTGCGTGCCATCGGTCCCTGCACAGCCAGCGGCTCGCTGGACATGAGACGCGGCCAGGTAGGCACGCGCCCCGGTGAGGGTCGCAGTCCAACCACATTGCAAAATGCGGCGGGGTTGCGCAAAGAACCGCCCAGATCACTGCCATCGGCCAGCGCCAGCATGCCACTGGCCAGCGCTACGGCTGCGCCGCCGCTGCTACCACCACAGGTGCGTGAGAGGTCATAGGGATTGCGCGTGGCGCCAAAAACTCGGTTGAAGGTTTGCGAACCGGCGCCAAATTCCGGGGTGTTGGTTTTGCCGATGATGACTGCGCCGGCGGCGCGCAGACGGGCCACGAAGAGTTCGTCGTGTTCGGGAATGAAGTCCGCGTACAAGGGTGAACCGAACGTTGTGCGCAGGCCGCCAGTCAGCGCCAGATCTTTGATTGCGATGGGCAGCCCGAACAACGTTTGTGCGGCCGTCGGCCTACTGTTGTCCAAGAGTTTGGCAGTGATGAGTGCCGCATCACCATCAAGACTGACGATGGCGTTGAGTTGCGGATTCAGGGCCGCCACGCGCGCGAGCGTGGCGCGCAATAACTCTTCAACGCCCAATCGACGTTTAACCAACGCGCTGACCAGGGTAGTTGCGCTGGGATAGTTGGCCAGGTCAAGCTCAGTCATGGTGGGGTCCGAGCGCCGATGCGAATGAGGTGAGAGCGGACGGACAAAGTGCGTTGTTCCCCCTCACCGCAGCCCGCTCTGCGCGAGATGAGGGGGGAGGTCTTTGCCGCCCCAGCCTCAAGTCACGGTGCGATTGGATTTCAACTTAGCGATATCGTCGCTGGAGATCCCCCAGTCCTTCAGAACGGCCTCGGTATCTGCGCCATGCCTGGATGGCGGCTTTTGAATTGCTGAGGGGGTACGGCTGAAACGGGGCGCGGGCGCGGGCTGGGTGACACCGTTGTGTTCAACAAACGTCTGACGCGCAACATTGTGCGGATGTTTGGGCGCCTCACTCATGCTCAGCACCGGCGCAAAACACACGTCGGTGCCTTCCAGTTCTTTGCACCACTCATCACGGGTCTTGGTCAGAAATAAAGCCTTCATGTCTTCGGCACGGCTCGCCCAGCGTGTGCGGTCCTTGTGATCAACATGCTGGGGATCATTGAAGCCCGTGCGCTCGAGAAACTCCTGGTAAAACTTCGCTTCGATGGACGCGATGGAGATGTACTTGCCGTCCTTGGTCTCGTAGGTGTCGTAAAAATGCGCACCCCCATCCAGAATATTGCTCTCGCGTTGGTCGGTGAAAAACCCCGCACCATGCATGCCGTAGATGGCGGTCATTAGAATCGCCGCGCCATCGGTCATGGCTGCGTCGACCACCTGGCCACGGCCTGATTTCTGCGCTTCCAGCAGGCCGGCCAACACACCGACCGCCAGCAACATGCCACCACCACCAAAATCACCCACCAGATTCAGCGGCGGCGGCGGCGGACGATCAGCGTAACCCATGGCGTAACACGCGCCGGTGAGGGCGATGTAGTTGACGTCGTGGCCGGCAACCTTGGCCAGTGGCCCGTCCTGGCCCCAGCCGGTCACGCGGCCGTAAACCAGTTTGGGATTGCGCTTCCAGCAGTCCTCGGGGCCTAGGCCCATGCGCTCAGTGACACCTGCGCGGAAACCTTCGATCAGGGCATCGGCCCCTTCGATCATTTTCAAAATCAGCTCAACACCAGCTGGTTGTTTCAGATCAACGGCAATCGAACGGCGGCCGCGATCGAGCAGCGCGTACTTCGGCTCCATCGCGATGCCCAGACCGGCGTCCGCGACGCGATCGACACGGATCACCTCGGCACCCATGTCCGCCAGCATCATCGCGCACATGGGATTGGGCCCGATGCCCGCCAGTTCGATTACCTTGTACCCGACCAAAGGTCCACTTGCGGCCATCTCGCTCCCCCTTCCAATGCAGAATTGTTGAATGCGGTATCAAGACCGCGGCCGACATTATGCCTCGTCAGCCGCGTGGTGGGCGCCACGCTGAGGAAATTTTGCACGGCGAAGGATAGTCACCGCTCGGATCCATAGACCCCAATCAGCCAGGTTTGGTCATCGCGCTGATCCTCGCAACTGCTTTGCATGATGGGCTAAGGACCCTGGTCAAAATAATCTCTACATTCGGCTGATCCTGAGCGGCTGCCGCTGCGTTGCAATTTTTGGCAATAGCCCCGCTATTACCTGCAAATC
>JAYUQF010000092.1:0-5322 GCA_043756885.1 Pseudomonadota bacterium | reverse complement strand
AAGAGTACGGCTTCAAGCCGGGTATTGTGGCGCGGGGTTATCGCGGCGTGGCGCGCAACTGGCCGCAGCAGGTGCGCCCCGATAGCGACCCGATAGCGGTGGGTGACGAAGCGGTGTTGCTGGCGCGCCGCACGGGGCTGCCGACTGCAGTTGGTCCGCAGCGTAGCGCTGACATCGCGGCCTTACTCAAACACGCCGACGTCGACATCATCGTCTGTGACGATGGACTGCAACATTACGCTTTGGCGCGTGATATCGAGATTGCGGTGCTTGATGGTGTGCGTCGCTACGGCAATGGCGCTTGTCTGCCGGCGGGCCCCCTGCGTGAGGCGCCCGCGCGCCTGGAGAGTGTCGATATGGTGGTCACCAATGGCTTGGCCGCGCGTGGGGAATTTGCCATGCGCTACGTGGCTAGCCATGCTCAGCGCATTGGCAACGCGGGCGAAAGCATGGCGTTTGCTGATTTTTCTAATACGGCCGTGCATGCTGTCGCCGCCATTGGCAATCCCGCCAGCTTTTTTGATCTGCTCAAGCGCAACGGTCTGCACATCACGCCACACGTGTTCCCCGATCATCATATTTTTACGCACGAAGAGCTGGCATTCGGCGACGATAAAATGATTGTCATGACCGAAAAAGACGCGGTGAAATGCGAACACTTTGTGGATCTGCCGCTGTGGTGCGTGCCGATCGAAGTGGAGCTGCCAGAGGTCTTCGAACGGCGCTTCAAGACACTATTGCAAGAGGTATACGATGGACAGAAAATTGCTTGATCTATTGGTCTGCCCGGTAACCAAAGGACCGTTGGTTTACGATCGTGATAAACAAGAGCTGGTCTCTAAATCAGCGCGCTTAGCTTACCCGATTCGTGATGGCATCCCGGTAATGCTCGAAGATGAGGCGCGCGAACTCTCAGACGAAGAAGTGGCGCACCTGTCGCCGTGACTTTCAAGGTTTACATTCCGGCGCGCTACGGCTCAACGCGCTTGCCGGGTAAACCTTTGCTTGAGGTCAACGGTAAACCCCTCATCCAACACGTGTTCGAACGTGCAATGGCGAGCGGCGCGGCCGAAGTTGTGATTGCAACTGACGATGCGCGCATTGCACGGGTGGCGAGCGATTTTGGCGCGACGGTTGTTATGACCTCACCGTCACTGCCGTCGGGCACGGACCGTATTGCTTGTGCAGCACAGCTGCGTGGTGAGGCGCGCGATCTCGTGATTGTAAATGTGCAGGGCGATGAACCCAGCATGCCCGCTGCCGTCATCTCGCAGGTCGCAATGCTCGCAGCAGATGATCTGTGCGACATCGCTACCGTTTGCGAGCCACTGGAACAGGCACAATTGTTCGACCCAAATGTGGTCAAGGTGGTGCGTGATCAGCGGCACAGGGCGCTCTATTTCAGTCGCGCGACCATTCCCTGGAGTCGCGCCGAATTCGGCGCGGGCCAACACGCTACTGCGCAGCTGGGTTTGTATCGACGGCACGTCGGCGTTTATGCCTATCGAGTCGGGTTTCTAGCGCGCTTTGTTGCTAGTCCACCCGGCGAACTCGAACAAATCGAATGTCTGGAGCAATTGCGCGCGCTCGGCTTCGGAGCGCGTGTCGTGGTCGCCGACGCGCTGGAACCGTGTGGTTTCGGTATCGATACCCACGCAGATCTCGAACGCTTGCGCCGAGGCGAGCTCTGAGCGTACGCGCGCGCCGCGCATGCTACATACAGGTTTTTAGATGTCACGCATTTTATTTGTTTGCACGGGCAACATCTGCCGTTCTCCGATGGCGGCGGGCATGTTGCGAGCGGGACTGGTTGAAGCCGGGCTTAGTACCACTTGCATAGTTGAATCGGCTGGCATCCATGCGGTGGTTGGCGCACCCGCCACGGCGCGGGCGATAAAAGTGGCAGCGTCCTATCAAGCAGATATCAGCGCGCATGAAGCGCGTGCTTTCCAGACGCCGGACTTTCAACGCTTTGAGTTCATCATCGCCATGGATAGTGGGCATCTCGATTTTCTGCGCCAAGTCCGGCCAACGAGTTACACGGGTGAGGTGACATTGCTGTCAGCAGCACAAGGCGAGCGCAAACTTGAAATTGCCGATCCCTATGGCCGATCGGGTCGTGCCTATGAACGCTCAGCACGTCTTATCGCTGAGGGTGTAGGAGTGATTCTGGCTGGGATGCTTGAACGCGCGAGTGCAGCGCGCTTGCCGAAGCTCAACGGGCGCGGTAGGTGATGCGGCCTTTGGAGAGGTCATAGGGTGTCAGTTCGACAGTGACCTGGTCGCCAGTGAGGATGCGGATATAGTTTTTGCGCATCTTGCCGGAGATATGGGCTATGACGAGGTGGCCGTTTTCAAGTTCGACCCGGAACATGGTGTTGGGCAGGGTTTCCACCACTTTGCCCTGCATCTCGATGTGATCTTCTTTTGCCATATTGCTCTGTTAGTTGGTCTTTCGGGACGGGGCGCAGGAACGTGGGCGCGCGCGAGGCGGCATTGTGCCTCAATCACCAGGATCGGCCAAGCCCGAATAGGTTAGGGCGGGCTCAGGTTAGCCCGCGTCGCGTGTCCATTCGCCGTTGCGGTAGAACTCAAGGGGCGCGTACTCAACCTTGTAAGACATCTTGCGGCAGGCGCTGATCCAGTAGCCGAGATAAACCCACGGCAGGCCCATCTGCGCCGCCCATTCCACCTGTTTCAACACCGCCAGACGGCCCAGACTGCGCTCTGCTGCGTCGGGCGCGAAGAAGGTGTAAACCGACGACAAGCCGTCGCCCAGGCGGTCAACCACCGCGACGGCGAGCAAAGCCTCCGCTCTGCGGAATTCGTAAAACGTTGTATCGCACCACGGCGCGGTGAGAAAACTCATGAAAGCACTGGGATTGGTCGCGTCCATATGGGAATCGGGATGTCGCGCCTGTAAATAACGTTCGTAGAGCTGAAAGTGTTCGCGCTCAAAACGCGCAGGTCGTGCGTGCACTTCGATATCAAAATTGCGGGTCTGGGTGCGGCGCTGGGCACGATTGGGTCTGAATTGCGTGACCGGTATGCGCACCGGTACACAGGCGCTACAGCCGCCACAATGGGGCCGATAGACGTGGGTGCCGCTGCGACGGAAGCCGTGGGCGGACAACCAGGTGTAGGTTTCGGCACTGAGATTGATGCGCGGGTCGGCGAACATCGTCACCGCCTCGCGGCCGGGCAGGTAGCCGCACTCGTGTGGGGGCGAAGTGAAAAAACCTAGGCGCGGTGTGCTGGGCGGCTCGTTCATGAACGCTACACCGTCTCCTGCCATGCACGTGCATGAGGCACCGCAGCGGTCAGCGTGGACAGCCGGTCAGCAAATTCGGCGCGCGGCATCTGCTGGGCACCGAGGCTGGCGAGATGAGTGGAGTGGACTTGGCAGTCCAGTAGTTCATAGCCCCAGTCGCATAACCAGCGACACAGCGCGACCATCACGATTTTGGAAGCGTCGGGCACCAGCGAAAACATGGATTCGCCGAAAAACACCCGCCCGACGGCGACACCGTACAGACCGCCACACAGCCGGCCATCCATACGCAACTCGATGGAATGGGCGTGACCCGTGCTGTGTAACGCCTGATAAGCACGACGCATTTGCGCGGTGATCCAAGTACCGGTCTCGTCTTTGCGCGGTGCGGCGCAGGCGTCGATAACGGCGGCAAAATTGCGATCGCGGCACAGCTCGAAGCCGCCGTTGCGCATCCGTTTGGCGAGGCTGCGCGAAACATGTATCTGCGCCGGCAGTAATATTGCGCGCGGATCAGGAGACCACCACAAGATGGGTTGATCGGCGCAGTACCAGGGAAAAATGCCACGCCGATAGGCGCGCAGTAATGTATCAACACTTAGATCGCCGCCGATTGCGAGCAGTCCGTTGGGTTCGTCGAGGGCCTGATCTAAGGGCGGAAAATCGGCGGCTATACGCTGTGAGCTGATCCCATACAGGGGTTCAAGAAAGCGCTGCGCAATCATGACGGGCGCGGCAGCCGAGTCATTCCTGCCTGAATGCGACATGACTTGTCAAACCCACGATATGTTGCGCCATGGCCTTTTGTTCACGCGTGACAAAATCGCCGACCGCGCGGCGAAAGCCGGCTTCGGCTATCCAATGTGTCGACCAGGTATTCACCGGTACAAACCCCCGCGCGAGCTTGTGCTCTCCTTGCGCGCCGGCATCAAGCGTGCCGAGGCCGTGCTTGATGCAATACTCAATCGTCTGGTAATAGCACAACTCAAAATGCAGGTTGTCAAATTGCGCGTTACAACCCCAGTGACGCCCATACAAAGTGCTGCCGCTCTTGAGTGCAAAGGCGCCGGCCACATAACGCTCACCGGCACGCGCCATGATCAGCACGGCGCTCCCTGGGAGTCGCTGTTCAAGACTCTGGAAAAATGCTTCGTTGAGGCGCGGTTCACCCCATTTGCGTGCAAAAGTCGAGCAGTAGAAGCCGTGAAAAATTGTCCAATGAGACGCGCTGATCTCGGGCCCGGTCAGGACCTCAATCACGACGTCATGCTCGGCAACGATGCGCCTTTCGCGTTTGATCTGCTTGCGCTTCTTGGAGTTCAGCTCGCCGAGAAAATGATCGAAGTCGCGATAGTCGTGATTGAACCAGTGATATTGACATCCCAGGCGGCGCAACAAACCGGCTTGATCGTAGGCGGGCAGTTCTACCTCATCGGGAAACAGGCAATGCCATGACGAAAACTGATTGTCCTCCACGGCACGCAGCGCGGTATCGACCAGCAGGCGACTCATCGCCGCGCGGTCTGTTACGTGGGGGGCGATGAGCAGGCGCGGACCTGTCACCGGCGAAAACGGCACGGCGCTGACCAGTTTGGGATAGTAGCGACCACCAGCGCGTTCGTAGGCCTCCGCCCAGCTCCAGTCAAAGACAAATTCGCCGTAGGAGTTATCGCGAATATACAGTGGCAGCGCGCCGCACAGCGTGTCACCGTCGTAAACCGCGAGGTGTTGCGGATACCAACCCTGTGGCGCAAGGCAGTTAGTCGCTTCAAGCCCATGCAGAAAACCGTGACGCAAAAACGGATGGTCACCCACCAGTGCATCCCAAACCGTGGCTTCGATCGCTGCGAGGGAATCCAGCACTGCAATACGCACTACATCTGACCTCGGCTACTTTTTGCGCACACGTACGCCGCGTCCAAGCGCGCGCCTGACCGCGAGTGAGGAGCCGTTCAAAGGGAAATCTGCTTCGTGATAAGCGCCATCAATGGTGACGTAGCGAAATGCGATCTGAGTCCCATTCATCAGCTGATCGACTGCGGCCGAGACCA
>JAYUQF010000091.1:0-5324 GCA_043756885.1 Pseudomonadota bacterium | reverse complement strand
GCGTTTCGCCGGCAATAGCGTGCTATTGCCAAGAAATGCAACGCCGCTGCGGCCGCTCACGAACGGCCGAATGTAGAGATAATATTGACCAGGGTCCTAAGCTGGGCCTGACGCTCGTGCAGATCCTTCGCGCCGAACTGCTTGGCCGTGCGTACCTGCGCTACGTGTTTACGCTGCTGCCCGCCGCGACCACCGTCACCGATGTCGAAGCCTCGCTACCTTGAGCACAGCCCTCTGCGCCTCGAGCATCTCCGGCCGTGCAGAGGAGGCTCGGGTGCCAACGACACGCTTAAGTTCCTGCAATAACGCCTTGTACGCTTGAATAAGTAGGCCATGATGGCTCATATGGAACATGTGACGATCTCAGAGCTAAAAAATCAACTCAGTGCCTACCTGAAGAAGGTTGTCGCGGGCAACGCTGTGTTGATTCTCGACCGTAACCGTCCCATCGCGAAAATTGAAAGAGTGGTTGAAGCGGATTATCCCGAGGGACGACTTGAACGTCTGGCGCGGGCTGGGCTTGTACGGCGAGGAACGGCGAAACTCGATGTGCAATCTCTAATTCCATTGACGGGTGCTGACGCAAACGTGGTCGACGCTCTGATTGAAGAACGCCGCAGCGGGCGCTGAGATTCTGGGATTGCTCAGCGATCGTGCCATGGCTGGTGCACGAACCGACCTTTGATCAGCTACGCGAATTGCTGCTATCGGACGCGGAGATGACGGTGTGGTGGGGAACTGCCGTCGAATGCACATCTGCGCTCGCCCGTCGCGAACGAGAAGGAACACTCACCACCGAAATGGCGAACCCAGCTTACAGTCGTCTGCGCGAGCTATCTGTTACCTGGGCGGAAACGCTACCGTCGAACCCCATCCGAATCACCGCGCAGCGCCTTTTGCGGACGCACCCATTACGTGCCGCCGATAACCTGCAACTTGCGGCTGCGATTGTCGCGGCGGAAGGCGAGCCACCGTCGTTACAATTGGTCACCCTCGATCATCAACTCGCCGATGCTGCGCGCCGCGAGGGATTCCAGGTGCTCTGTTATTGACCCCGGCGGTGCAATCGAGGGCAGGAATCGTTTGAGAGGTCACCATGGATTTTGGCGTCGTCACCCACAACACTGAATACGGCATTCGTCCCGATGTATGTGCACCTGAAGCTGAAGCACGCGGCTTTGAATCGGTGTGGTATCCCGAACACACTCACATTCCCGCCTGCCGCGACACCCCCTATCCCCTGGGCGGCGACTTGCCAAAGCAGTACGCGCATTTCATGGACTTGTTTGTATCCATGATGGCCGGCGTTGGCGCCACACAGCACATCAAGATCGGCGCCGGTACTTGTCTGCTGATGGAGCACGATCCCATCGTCGCCGCCAAGGCCATCACGGTCTTCTTGGCCATGCAGATGACCAGTACGATCCTTGATGAATACCAGGCGGCCGGTGTGGCGCGAGTGGTGCAGTTCCTGCCACCCGATACCCACAGTGAAGCGATGGCCGTAATGGATACAACAGCGAAGTTTATTGAACGTTATCGAAGATAAGTGCTGCCCACGCACTCCCCTGCGCGGCGTCTAGGCAGGCGCGACGACTGCTTAAGGTTCTTTAGGCGCCGCGTCGGCCTCAGGCAAGATCAACTGCTCTTCCAACGCGCGCTCGTAAGCTTCCACTGAACTTTCTACTTCAACCTGTTTGATGCCGGTGAAGGGTTCTCTCTGTAACAGCGCCGTCCAGCGCGGTTTACGCTTGAAATGCTCCAATACCTGCGAACTGACCTGGTACATCGCCTGGTTTTTCTCTTGTGCTTGCGCCAACATTTCTCGCGCCGACGCTACCTCGCGCTCCATAAGTTCCTTGCTCGCCTCCAGCTCCTGCACCATGCGCGCCGTTTCTTTGTACTTGGTCACCACTTCCTCTAGGCGCGTAGTGAGCTTCGTATTACGCGCTTCGAGCCGCGTTTGACCGCCCCTCGTGTCGCTCAGTTCTTTAGTGCGCGCAGCAACATCGGCCTCGCGCGCGCCAATGTTCAGACGACTGATTTTCAACTCTTGTGCAAGTGAAGCGTTACTGGCTTTGAGCTTGGCGTTATCGAGTTCGAGCTGTTGTTTGGCATCGTTCAACTGGCGCAACATGCCTTGCGCACGGGCAAGCGCGGCCTGTGCCTGGGCATTGGGCGCTTGTGCCTGCACTTCTGCGCCGCCCGCCGCGAGCAGCACCGACAAAACGCAAAGTGCGAGCCTAGAACCTCGCATTAAGATCAACCTGTAAGGTATCAATGCCGCGTGGTGGGCCGTCAATCACTTCGCTGGAGAGATAACGCACTTCCAACCAGGTATTGGTCGCCACGCCGTACTTGCCACCGAGCACCCAGCCCTTGGAATCGGTGCCGCCGAGATTAAAATCAGAATCGGCGAACGCATCGAGCGTCGCATCGCGCTGCAGATAGCGATAATTTGCCCATACCTGCCAGTCGCCAAACTTGGTGACCTGCGCCCAGCCGACGGCCGTCTCGAACATCCAGCCGAGGGTGCGTTCGCTATTGGAATACAGGTAGGTGACACCACCGGTACGCGCCGCGATCTCCTCGCGATCAAAGCCGAGGTTCTTGATGATGTCACCCCGGAAGGTGACGTGGTGAGGCGCGAAATTCGCCAGATCCAGCGCCATGGTCAGATTGAGCAGGTGATAATCGGCAGCGAGTGCAAACAGCGCGTCGTTGGCGCCACCATCAAGATTCGGATCGTTGGCGATGTTGTAGAGCAGGTTGCCCTTCTGCACAAAAAGCGGCGCGGTACTGTCGCGTAAGGTACTACCGAGCGCGTTGCGCTTGCCGGTGATGTGAATGTATTTGTAATACGCGCCGGCGAAGTGCAGCTTGTTCTGATTCTGAAATTCCCAGGCGGCACCGAGCTGGCCGGCGGCCAACCATTTGTCCTGTCGCGAAAATTCAACCACCTGCAGCGGGAATAAGCCGATGGTCGCAAAGACCGAGCGTCCAGCGGGCGCCAAGCCGGCCATACCATCACCCTGAGCAATAGCGTGGCGCAGCGTGAGGGCGGCACCATCAAGATTCAAATCTTCATCCCACACCAGTTCTGTCGAAGCCCACGGCGACAAAAACGGATTGGCCATGCGCCCCGCAGAAAAATCAATGTTGCTGTTCAACCAACCCATGCCCTGCGCGGCAGGCAGAGCGTAAAGCATGGCCATACGGTCGAAGTGAATATTAAATCCCCGTCCGTAATCACCCAGGGATTGATTGGTGGAGATCGGACTCAACAGATCGCCGGTGGCCAGACGTGCGTCAAAACTCCAGTGGTCGGAGATGCCAGCACGCAGATTGATACGCACACGCTCTCGCCAGCGATTTTCGTCATCGGAGTTATTCAGAAAGGCGCGCGCGCCGGCCTGACTGATGCCGCCGGCGGCGTTAACACGCGGAATGTCGAGATACAGATTTTGTGCACTTAGCGTATCGGCATTGTCCTTACCGTAATTATCGAACTGATTGCGCACCCGTGCGTCGCCGGAAATCTTGATGCTGTTAACCCAGGCCGGTAACGCATCGGGTGTGCCCCAGCGTTCCTGTTTGGCCTTCTGCGACACATCGGCCAATACATCTTCGCGCAGTTCGGCGCGCACCTGCTCGCGGATTTCTTTTTTGACGAACTCCGGCACATAGGGTACACGCACCACCTTACTGCTCGCTGCGCTCGCCACCTGCTCGCCCGCTGGCGCCGCGGCGCCGTCGGTCACGGCGGCTACGCTCTCAGTTGCGCCAGCAGCTGCAGGCGCGGTAGTCACCTGTTGCGCGGCCTGGGTGGCCGCATCGGCTTCAGCTTTTTTGATTAGAGCCGCCGCCATTTCCGGCTGCAGCACGCCTTGTTTGACCAGCGCGTCGACCAGATTAACGACGGTGTTCTTGAGTTCCAGCAGCGCCTGTTTGTCGTCGGCGATAGTGGGCGTCGCGGCCAGCAGCAGTACAAAGCCTAACAGGCCCTTGACGATCAATTTCTTCAAGACGGTTCATCCAACACAATAATTGAGTTTTAGCGCGTGACAATGCGCAGCTTGACCGGTTGTGGCATTTCTTCGGGTGGGCCGTCGCTCATGCGCAAACCGCTGAGGATCTTGTGCAGATTGGTATCCGCCTCACCGTTGCCGGTCGAGCCCACCAGATCAACACGCTCAACACGTCCGTCGCCCGCTACCCATACGTTGATCACGATTGAGTACATCTCGTCGCGCAGCTCTTCGTCCTCGGTCACTAGATTCAACAGGTCGCGTTGTAATTGCCGTTGCAACTGACCGGCATACCAGCGGTTGCGATCGCCGCCGCCAATCAGGCCGCGCCCGCCTTTTTTGCCACGCAGGCCAAAACCATCGCTGCCGGCGGTGCCATCGGCGTCGAGACCCAACTCATCACCCGGCATGGCTTCTTCTGCGGGCGCTTCTTCGGCGATAGGCTCGGGTTCCGGTGGCGGCTCTTCCATGACCTGCTCCGGTGGTGGTGGCTCTTCCAGCTTGGGTGGCGGTGGTGGTGGCGGTGGTGGTTGCACCAGCGAAATTTCCTGGACCTTGGGTGGTTCCGGTGCTTTGGCACCCGTGAGACCACCCACGGCGAAATAAGCTGCCGTACCAAACGAGATCAGCAGCGCCACACCACCGAGCACGGGCCCGTGGCGATGCCGAAAAGATTCTTGTTCATGCTCCATGATGGGGGTCTCGCGCGTTATTTGACGAGTTTCTGAGTGACCAGACCAATTTGTGTAATGCCTACTCGACCGGTTAGATCAAGCACGTCCATCACTAACTGGTACTGCACGGTCGAATCGCCTTTGATCACCACCGGCAGTTCCGGATCGGCTGCATAAAATGAAGCGAGACGACTTTCGAGCTCCGGCAGAGTCACGGGATAGGTATCGAGGAAAATATTGCCTTCAGCGGTAATGGTCACCGCCTTGGTTTTGGGTTTGGCCAGTGAGACCGCACTGCTGGCCTGCGGTAGATTGACCTTGACACCCTGCACCGAGGCGGTCGTCATGATGATAAAAATCAACAGCAGCACGAAGGTCAGATCAACCATCGGTGTGATGTTGATGTCGTCGTACGGTTCTGATTCGCCCTTAACTTCTGCGGACATGTTCGCGGCTCCGATACTCGACCTGACTAGACGCCGTGAACTTCGGCGACTTTGGCGATGAACTCATCACCAAAGACCTGCATGTCGGCGTTCAATTCTTTGGCCTTGGAGCCCAGGTAGTTGTAGCCAAACAAGGCGGGGATGGCGACCCCAAGGCCGGCCACCGTGGCTAACAA
>JAYUQF010000090.1:0-15601 GCA_043756885.1 Pseudomonadota bacterium | reverse complement strand
GCCGCCGTCAAGGTTGTCTTACCGTGATCTACGTGACCAATCGTTCCCACATTTACATGGGGTTTTGTACGCGAAAACTTTTCCTTGGCCATGGCTCTCTAACCCTCTAATGCTTTGCCGTTTAGGTCGTGGCGGTAAGACGCCGACTAACTTCTCTTGATGATTACATCAGCAATATTGCTGGGAGTCTCGGCGTAACGCGCAAACTCCATGGAATATGTCGCGCGGCCCTGAGTAGCCGAGCGTAAGTCTGTCGAATAGCCGAACATTTCGGCCAGTGGCACTTCTGCACGAATCACCGCGCCGGCCGGCGATTCGTCTGTGCCAAGCAGAACGCCACGTCGACGACTCAAGTCGCCATTAACAGTGCCCATATAATCGTCGGGTGTGACGATTTCGACACTCATAAGTGGCTCGAGCAGCACGGGCTTAGCTGTGCGCATGCCTTCTCTGAATCCGATCGAGCCGGCGATCTTAAACGCCATCTCGTTGGAATCGACGTCATGAAAAGAGCCGTCGTGCAAGGTCACCTTGACGTCCACTACCGGATAGCCAGCTAAAACACCGTTTGCCAGCGCTTCCTGTACACCTTTCTGTACGGCGGGAATGTATTCTCGCGGTACAGAACCACCGACGATGCCATTTACGAAGACAAATCCCGTACCCTGCGCGGCGGGCTCGAGTTTCAGCACCACGTGGCCGTATTGTCCTCTGCCTCCAGTCTGGCGAACGAACTTGCCTTCGGCGTTTTCGACGGTAGTTTTGATCGTCTCGCGATAGGCGACTTGAGGTTTACCGACATTCGCGTCAACCTTGAATTCGCGACGCATGCGGTCGACGATAATCTCCAGGTGCAATTCGCCCATCCCGGAAATAATGATTTGCCCTGATTCCGCATCGGTCGCGACGCGGAACGACGGATCTTCTGCAGCCAGCTTTTGCAGAGCGACGCCCATTTTTTCCTGATCCGCCTTGGTTTTTGGCTCAACCGCCACTGCGATGACCGGGTCAGGAAACTCCATGCGCTCAAGAGTGATGATCCGGTCCACGTCGCACAACGTGTCACCTGTGGTCACATCCTTTAAACCGACAGCCGCCGCGATGTCGCCCGCACAGACAGCCTTAATCTCTTCGCGGCTGTTGGCGTGCATTTGCAGTATCCGACCGAAACGTTCTTTTTTTCCCTTGACCGGGTTGTAAACCGTGTCGCCGGATTTCACCACGCCAGAGTAGACGCGAAAGAAAGACAGCGTCCCGACAAAGGGATCTGTCGCGATTTTGAAGGCTAGTGCGGCAAAAGGCGCATCGTCGGCTGCAGATCGCGTCTCTTCACTTAAACCGTTGTGTGCCAGCCCTCTGATCGCAGGCAGGTCGACCGGCGCGGGCAAATATTCGATAACCGCGTCGAGCAGCGCCTGCACGCCTTTGTTCTTGAACGCAGAACCGCACAGTACCGGTACGATTTCGTTGTTCAATGTGCGCTGGCGCAGACCCGCTTTTATCTCCGCGACGCTGAGTGCCTCGCCATCGAGGTATTTTTCAGTCAATTCTTCCGATGCTTCCGCGGCCACCTCGACCAGAGCCTCGCGCAGCTTGGTACAGATCTCAAGCTGACAAGAGCCAATCGCGCGCTCTTCGAAACGCACGCCCAGTGTCGCTTCATCCCAGTAGATAGCTTTCATCTTGAGGAGGTCGACAACTCCTTCGAAGCCATCTTCCGCACCAATGGGGAACTGCACCGGCACCGGATTGCCCCCGAGCCGGCTGCGGATCTGCTCGACCACGCGCAGAAAATCTGCTCCTGCCCGGTCCATCTTATTGATAAACGCGAGGCGCGGAACGCCATACTTATTGGCTTGGCGCCAAACGGTCTCGGATTGGGGCTCAACACCACCTACCGCGCAGAACACACCCACCGCGCCATCTAATACGCGTAAAGACCGCTCTACTTCGATGGTGAAATCGACATGACCAGGGGTATCGATGATGTTGATTCGGTGTTGGGCAAATTGTTTGTCCATACCTTCCCAGAAACAGGTGGTAGCGGCGGAGGTGATCGTAATGCCCCGTTCCTGCTCCTGTTCCATCCAGTCCATAACCGCAGCGCCGTCATGCACTTCACCGATCTTGTGGGAGACGCCAGTGTAATAAAGCACACGCTCGGTGGTCGTAGTCTTGCCAGCGTCAATGTGGGCCATGATCCCGATATTTCGGTAGCATTCGATGGGCGTACTGCGGACCACGGTGTAGTTCTCAAGAATTTCCGAGTCTTACCAGCGGTAATGTGAAAATGCACGATTGGCTTCTGCCATCTTGTGCGTGTCTTCGCGCTTCTTCACAGCAGTGCCGCGATTGTCGTATGCCTCGACCATCTCGTTAGCGAGACGCTGCCCCATCGATTTTTCACTGCGTTTACGCGCAGCGTCAACCAGCCAACGCATTGCGAGAGCAACGCGCCGATTTGGACGCACTTCTACGGGCACCTGGTAAGTGGCGCCACCAACACGACGAGATTTAACTTCGACCTTTGGTTCAACGTTTTCAAGCGCCTGCTTAAAAACATCGATTGCCTGACCCTTACCGCGGTGTTCAACTTCCGACAGCGCGCCGTAGACAATTTTCTCGGCCACAGCCTTTTTGCCGCGTGACATGACCATGTTGATAAACTTGGCCACCGTGCGATCACCGTATTTCGGATCCGGCAGGATTTCGCGTTTGGAAGCAACGTGACGTCGAGACATCGTATTCGCCCTGAATTAGCGGTTCGTAGGGTTTAGGCTTTGGGACGCTTCGCGCCGTACTTGGAGCGTCCTTGGCGGCGTGCAGTGACGCCAGAGGTATCTAGCGTGCCGCGCACCGTGTGGTAGCGGACACCCGGCAGGTCTTTGACACGACCGCCGCGGATCAGAATTACCGAATGTTCCTGGAGGTTATGTCCCTCACCACCGATATAGGTGGTGACTTCTTGGCCATTGGTCAGACGGACGCGTGCCACTTTGCGCAGAGCCGAGTTTGGCTTCTTGGGCGTGGTGGTATAAACGCGCGTACAAACGCCCCGCTTCTGCGGGCAGGCCTCGAGGGCCGGGACGTTGCTCTTTTCGGCTTTACGCCGACGCGGTTTGCGCACTAATTGATTTATTGTCGCCATGGCCTTCAGCGCTCTTCGGTAATTCCGATTGTTAAACAGCTTTGCGTTCAGCGTCGTCAGTCCACCCTGGTGAATCGAGATCACCGGGGTCTGGTCCACCGAGGGCGTACCACGTTTGATTAGGAAAACGGCGGAGGAAAAAAACGACAGGGAGGTTTGCACCTGCCTGTCGTAGAAGCGGGAGTATAGGGATCCCGCGTCACTCATGTCAACGCATATTCATGCACTTTTTGTGGTGGCCGCAGCGTCGGCCAAACTTTCGACCTCGCGCAATTCCGCCATCAGCTCAGCATCGATGCCAGCGGCGATATCGGCTTGGCTCTGAGGCACTGAGAAACCCCGAAGTCTGCGGTTTGCGTGATAGGCAAAGCCCGTTCCGGCCGGGATGAGGCGACCAACAATAACGTTCTCCTTCAGCCCGCGCAGTTCGTCGTGCTTGCCCGTGACAGAAGCCTCGGTAAGCACACGAGTGGTCTCTTGAAACGAGGCTGCGGAGATGAACGATTCCGTCGCAAGCGAAGCTTTGGTGATGCCCAGCAGCAACTGTTGGCCACTGGCCGGACGATTTCCCTGCGCAACTACATTGTCGTTTTCGTCCATGAGGCGCTCGCGCTCTACCTGCTCACCCTTCAGGAAGCGGGTATCGCCCGCATCAGTGATCTCAATCTTGCGCAGCATCTGCCGGACGATGGTCTCGATGTGTTTGTCGTTGATCTTCACGCCCTGCAGGCGATAAACCTCCTGCACTTCGTTGACAACGTAGCGTGTCAGTTCGTGCACACCTTTGAGACGCAGAATATCGTGGGAATCGGGCGCGCCGTCGCAGACGGTTTCGCCCCTCGCCACGTGCTCGCCTTCGAATACCGTGACGTGGCGCCACTTCGGAATCAAACTCTCGAATTGGTCGCCGTCGTTACTTGTGATAATCAGACGCTGTTTGCCCTTGGTGTCCTTTCCGAACGAAACTGTGCCGGTGGCCTCGGCCAGAATGGCTGGTTCCTTGGGTTTGCGGGCTTCAAACAAGTCGGCGACACGCGGCAGGCCGCCTGTGATGTCACGGGTCTTCAACGATGCCTGTGGGATACGGGACAGCACGTCGCCAAC
Organism: Pseudomonadota bacterium; assembly: GCA_043756885.1. GTDB lineage: Bacteria > Pseudomonadota > Gammaproteobacteria > JADJYF01. The sequence continues at coordinate 11,349 of JAYUQF010000090.1, read as the reverse complement.
CTTAACTTCCTGACCATCGGTCACTACTACGATCGCATTTGGGGGCAGGAAATAATGCGCGGGGATATCGGTACCCGGGATACGCAATTCTTTGCCTTTTGCATCGAGCAATTTGAGAACCGGCCGCAGATCTTTACCAGCGCTTCCACGTTGCTTGAGGTCCATCACGACAACGCTCGAAAGGCCGGTGATCTCGTCGACCTGGCGCGAAACAGTTACGCCCTCGTTAATGTCCTGGAACACCGCTATACCGGCTACTTCAGTAATGATGGGGTGCGTGTGTGGGTCCCACGTGGCGACAGTCCGGCCGGCCTTGACCTCGGCACCGTCGGCGACGTTCAAAACAGCGCCATAGGGCACCTTGTAACGCTCACGGTCTCGACCAATGTCGTCATTTACAACCAACTCGCCCGAGCGCGACACCGAGACAAACGTCCCGTCCTCGTGGGCCAAGGTCTTCATATTGACCAGCTTGATCGTACCCGAAGCCTTTACTTCGATGCTGTTCACGGCGGCTGCCCGTGACGCCGCACCGCCGATGTGGAAGGTGCGCATCGTGAGCTGAGTGCCAGGCTCACCGATGGACTGCGCGGCAATAACACCAACCGCCTCACCCACATTTACACGGTGGCCGCGGGCCAGATCGCGCCCGTAGCAGGACGCACAGATGCCATAGCGTATCTCGCACGTGATCGGAGAGCGCACCGTTACTTCGTCAACGCCTTGTTCGTCCAGGTAATCGACCAACTTCTCGTCAATCATCGTCCCAGCTCGGACCACAACATCTGCGGTCTCGCCGGGGCGAAACACGTCCTGTGCAACGACGCGGCCGAGGATCCGGTCGCCAAGTGCCTGTATGACGTCACCACCTTCGATGATCGGGTTCATGACCAGACCTTCGGTTGTGCCGCAATCAACCTCCGTGACCACGAGGTCCTGAGCGACGTCGACCAAACGACGGGTCAGGTAACCCGAGTTGGCGGTCTTCAGCGCGGTATCGGCCAAACCTTTGCGAGCCCCATGAGTGGAGATGAAGTATTGCAGTACGTTCAGGCCTTCGCGGAAATTCGCTGTGATTGGCGTTTCAATGATGGAGCCGTCCGGCTTGGCCATCAGACCTCGCATACCAGCGAGCTGACGGATCTGCGCAGCAGAACCACGCGCGCCAGAGTCGGCCATCATGAAGATTGAGTTAAACGAAGCCTGTCGCACCGCATCGCCGGCAGTGCCGGTGACAAATTGCGAGCCGAGCTTTTCCATCATGGCCTTTGCCACCTGGTCATTGGTATGGGACCAGATATCAACCACCTTATTGTAGCGTTCACCGGTCGTGACGAGACCGGAGGCATACTGCTCCTCGATTTCTTTAACCTGCTTTTCGGCCGCTTCAATGATGCGTGCCTTGTCTTCCGGCACAACCATGTCGTCTACGCCAATAGAAACACCGGCGCGGGTAGCGTGCTGGAAACCGGCGTACATCAAGCGATCGGCAAAGATGACGGTTTCTTTTAAACCGGCTACGCGATAGCAGGTATCAAAAAGCCGTGAAATCGAGCGTTTGTTCAGCACTTGATTGATCAGAGTGAACGGCAACCCGCGCGGCAACAGGCCAGACAAAAGGGCGCGACCAACGGTCGTGGTTACGCGTTCAGTACGTTCTTGAACCACGTGATGCTCATCAAACTCCGCCAATTCCATACGGACTTTGCAACGCGCGTGCAACGACACGGCACCAGTCTCAAAAGCGCGATGCACTTCGGAGGTATCGGCGAAAATCATGCCCGTGCCCTTAGCGTCGGCAGAGTCGCGGGTGATGTAGTACAAGCCCAAGACTACGTCCTGGGTCGGCACAATGATCGGGTCACCGTTAGCTGGCGACAGGATGTTATTGGTCGACATCATGAGGCTGCGCGCTTCAATCTGCGCCTCAATAGACAGCGGCACGTGCACCGCCATTTGATCACCGTCGAAATCTGCGTTGAAGGCCGTACACACCAGCGGATGAAGCTGGATCGCTTTACCTTCGATCAGCACCGGTTCAAAAGCCTGGATGCCCAGCCGATGCAAGGTTGGCGCACGATTGAGCATGACGGGATGCTCGCGAATAACTTCCTCGAGGATATCCCACACTTCCGGGCCTTCGCGCTCTACGAGTTTCTTAGCGGCCTTGATGGTGGTAGCCATGCCACGGCGTTCGAGTTTGCTGAAAATGAAGGGCTTAAAAAGCTCCAACGCCATTTTCTTTGGCAGGCCGCACTGGTGGAGCTTCAAGGTCGGTCCTACCACGATGACGGAACGCCCGGAATAATCCACCCGTTTCCCGAGCAGGTTCTGCCGGAAGCGCCCCTGCTTGCCCTTAATCATGTCTGCCAGTGACTTCAGCGGCAGCTTATTGGTGCCGGTGATAGCGCGACCGCGACGACCGTTATCGAGCAGCGCATCGACGGCTTCCTGCAGCATGCGCTTTTCGTTGCGCACAATGATATCCGGCGCATTGAGGTCCAACAGGCGCTTCAGCCGATTGTTGCGGTTGATGACCCGACGGTAAAGATCGTTCAGATCAGAGGTCGCAAAACGACCGCCATCCAACGGTACCAACGGGCGCAGTTCCGGCGGCAACACCGGCAGCACCTTCATCACCATCCACTCAGGTCGGTTACCCGAGTGCAAAAACGCCTCCATCAGCTTTAAGCGCTTTGTAAGCTTCTTGATTTTCGTTTCGGAGTTGGTCTTCGGTAACTCTTCACGAATCGTCTTGACCTCATGAGCGAGATCGACTGTCTTCAAGAGTTCATAGACAGCTTCGGCACCCATGCGTGCATCGAAGTCATCGCCATACTGTTCGATAGCGTCGAGATAGGACTCTTCTGAAAGCAGTTGGCCACGCTCCAGATCGGTCATGCCAGGCTCAACTACCACATAGGCCTCGAAATAGAGGATGCGCTCGATCTCACGCAAGGTCATGTCCAAAAGTAGACCCATGCGCGAGGGCAGCGACTTCAGATACCAGATGTGCGCCACCGGACTTGCCAGTTCGATGTGGCCCATGCGTTCACGGCGGACCTTAGCGAGTGTCACCTCAACGCCGCACTTTTCGCACACCACACCGCGGTGCTTCAAACGCTTGTACTTGCCGCACAAGCATTCGTAATCTTTGATTGGTCCAAAGATCTTGGCGCAAAACAGGCCGTCGCGCTCGGGTTTAAACGTGCGGTAATTGATGGTCTCTGGCTTCTTCACCTCACCATATGACCACGAACGGATCTTCTCCGGTGACGCCAAGCCGATGCTGATGGCGTCAAAATCTTCAACCTGGCCCTGGGTCTTTAACAGATCAAGTAGGTCTTTCACGAGCGATACTCCTTAAACAGCAAAACGCGCCGAATGTCCGATTGAAGCCTTATTCGTGTTCCAGTTCGATATCAATGCCCAGAGAGCGCATTTCTTTCAATAGAACGTTGAACGATTCGGGCATACCTGCTTCCATCCGGTGGTCGCCATCAACAATATTTTTGTACATCTTGGTGCGACCGTTGACGTCGTCGGACTTCACCGTGAGCATTTCCTGCAAGGTGTAGGCGGCACCGTAGGCCTCAAGTGCCCACACTTCCATTTCACCGAAACGCTGACCACCGAATTGTGCTTTGCCGCCCAGCGGCTGCTGGGTTACCAGGCTATAGGGACCCGTCGAACGTGCATGCATCTTGTCATCGACCAGGTGGTTTAGTTTCAGGATGTACATGTAGCCGACTGTAATCGGGCGCTCAAAAGCATCGCCGGTGCGGCCGTCATAGAGCGTGGTTTGACCGGAGCGTGGTAGCCCGGCAAGTTCAAGCATGTTCTTTATTTCTTCTTCTTTAGCGCCGTCGAACACCGGCGTTGCCATCGGTACGCCATGGCGAAGATTAGCGCATAAGCCCGCCACATCTTGATCCGACAAGCTATCCAGATCTTCTTTCTGGCCGCTGCTGTTGTAGACCTTGCCAAGGAACTCACGAATATCCGGTGTGCTCGCCATGCGGTCCACCATTTCGCCGATGCGTAGACCCAAACCGCGCGCAGCCCAGCCAAGATGAGTTTCGAGCACTTGACCCACATTCATTCGCGACGGTACGCCAAGCGGATTGAGCACCACATCAACGGGCGTGCCGTCTTCCATGTAGGGCATATCTTCAATCGGCACGATCATGGACACCACGCCCTTGTTGCCGTGCCGGCCGGCCATCTTGTCGCCTGGTTGCATGCGGCGTTTCACGGCGAGATAAACCTTGGCCATCTTCAGCACACCGGGCGCCAGATCGTCGCCCGAGGTAAGTTTGGCTTTTTTCTCCGTGAACTGACGATCGAAGTCTTCGCGATGCCGCTCGATCTGCGCCGCAAGTTGCTCGAGCTGTTCGTTGGCGGTGTCTTCTTTCAGCCGCAGGTCAAACCATTTGCCGCGATCGACTTCCGCAAGCAACTGCTTGGTGATTTTGGCACCGCCCTTCATCTGGCCCGGCCCCTTGTCCGCCGTCTTGCCCATCACCAGGCGTTCGACACGTTCGAAGATATCTTCTTCAAGAATCTTGAACTGGTCGTCGAGATCTTTTTTCACACGGGCGATTTCGGCACTCTCGATTTCGCGCGCGCGGGCATCCTTGGGAATGCCATCACGGGTAAATACCTGCACGTCAATCACGGTACCGCTCATACCGGAAGGAACACGCAGGGAGGTGTCCTTCACGTCCGATGCCTTTTCGCCGAAGATTGCCCGCAGCAGTTTCTCTTCCGGCGTCAATTGAGTTTCACCCTTGGGTGTCACCTTGCCGACCAGAATATCTCCCGGATTGACTTCAGCGCCGATGTAAACGATGCCGGATTCGTCAAGTTTGGACAGTGCACTCTCACTGACGTTCGGAATATCGCTCGAAATCTCCTCTGGCCCGAGTTTGGTATCGCGGGCAACGCAAGTCAGTTCTTCGATATGGATGCTAGTGAAGCGATCTTCCTGCACTACCCGCTCGGAGATCAGGATCGAGTCTTCGAAGTTGTAGCCATTCCAAGGCATAAATGCGACCAGCATATTCTGGCCCAGGGCGAGTTCTCCAAGATCCGTCGACGGACCGTCTGCCAGGACATCGCCTTTTGCAATACGGTCGCCAAGTTGCACCAATGGCCGCTGATTAATGCAGGTATTCTGGTTGGAGCGTGTGTACTTGGTCAGGTTGTAAATATCCACGCCCGGTTCGCCGGCGCTGGTCTCCTCGTCATTAACGCGCACTACGATGCGCGCCGCATCAACCGCGTAGACCTCACCACCACGCAGGGCCACGACCGTTACGCCGGAATCCTTTGCTACGGCGCGCTCGATACCGGTTCCCACCAGTGGCTTGTCGGCACGCAGCGTCGGCACGGCTTGCCGTTGCATGTTCGATCCCATCAACGCACGGTTGGCATCGTCATGCTCAAGGAACGGGATGAGTGCAGCTGCGACTGACACAATCTGCCGCGGTGAAACGTCCATATATTGGACTCGTTCCGGCCCTGCAAGCGTGAACTCATTGAGATGCCGCGACGACACCAAGCCATCGATCAGGCGACCATCCGCGTCGAGCGTAGCGTTGGCCTGAGCGATCACATACTGGCCTTCTTCGATAGCCGACAGGTAGTCGATCTGATCGGTAACGCGTGTGTTTTCGACCTTGCGGTAAGGGGTTTCAAGAAAGCCGTATTGATTAGTGCGTGCGTAAACCGCGAGCGAATTAATCAAGCCGATATTCGGGCCTTCCGGCGTTTCGATCGGACATACGCGCCCGTAGTGAGTTGGATGAACGTCACGAACTTCGAAGCCTGCACGTTCACGCGTCAGACCGCCTGGGCCCAGCGCCGATACGCGACGTTTATGGGTGACCTCGGAGAGCGGATTGTTCTGGTCCATGAATTGCGAAAGCTGGCTGGAGCCAAAAAACTCTTTGATCACGGCCGAGACCGGTTTGGCGTTGATCAGTTCCTGGGGCATGTAGCCCTCAGACTCAGCCAAGCTCAATCGTTCTTTGACGGCACGTTCAACGCGCACCAGGCCGACACGGAACTGGTTCTCGGCCATCTCGCCCACGCTGCGCACACGTCTGTTGCCGAGATGGTCGATGTCGTCAACGCTGCCGTTACCATTGCGAATGTCTATCAGAACGCGAAGTACATCGGTGATGTCTTTTTCGTTCAAAACGCCGCTACCAATGACTTCGCTCCGGCCAACGCGACGATTGAATTTCATGCGACCGACACCCGAGAGATCGTAGCGGTCTTCGGTGAAGAACAGATTCTTGAAGAGGTTTTCCGCGGCTTCTTTAGTCGGCGGCTCCCCTGGACGCATCATGCGGTAAATTTCAACCTGGGCCTCAAGCGGTGTGGTGGTCGGATCCACACGCAGGGTTTCCGAAAGATAGGCACCATGGTCGAGATCATTGGCAAAGATCGTTTCCAACTCGGAAACGTCCATCTTGGTCAGCTTGGCCAGCATATCTTCGGAGATTTCATCATTAGCATGGGCAATAATCTCGCCCGTACTCTTGTCTGCAACGTCGCGCGCTAAGGTCTTGCCGACGAGGAAGTTACGCGGCACGGTGATCTCGGTAATGCCTCGCTGCTGAATGTCGCGGGTGTGCTTGGCGGTAATGCGGCGATCTGCCTCTACGAGCACGTTACCATCGGCGTCGACCAGGTCGAACTCGAGGGTTTCGCCGCGCAAACGTTCGGGAATCAGATGCACACGCACCTGTTCGCCATCGAGAATAAAAGTATCGCGTTCGAAAAAAGTTTCCAGCATCAGCTGTGTCGAAAAGCCCAGCGCGCGCAGTAACACGGTTGCGGGCAACTTGCGACGGCGGTCAATTCGTACGTATACGTGATCCTTAGGATCAAACTCAAAATCGAGCCACGATCCGCGGTAAGGAATGACGCGAGCCGAGAACAGTAATTTGCCCGAAGAATGAGTCTTGCCGCGATCGTGGTCGAAAAATACACCGGGCGATCGATGCAACTGGGAGACGATTACGCGCTCAGTACCATTGATCACAAAGGTACCGTTGGTGGTCATGAGCGGCAATTCACCCATGTACACTTCCTGTTCACGGACGTCTTTGATGACTTTGTCGGAACCGGATTCTTTGTCGTAAATCACCAAGCGTACCGTGACTCGCAGCGAGGCCGCGTAGGTCAGTCCGCGCACTTGGCATTCTTTGACGTCGAATACGGGTGCACCGAGGCGGTAGCTTACATACTCAAGAACGGCATTTCCGGAATAGGACTCGATCGGGAAGACTGACTTAAATGCTGCGTGGAGGCCTTGATCGCTACGGGCTTCGATCGTGCACTCTTCCTGTAGAAACCGCTTATAGGATTCAATCTGGGTCTCTAGCAGATAAGGCACGTCAAGAATCGGCGAGGTTTTGCTGAAATCCTTACGGATGCGCTTCTTCTCGGTATAGGTATAGGCCATGGAGATTACCGTCCTGTTAAACCAGATTGACCGTCAACACGGGGTTGAGACCATGTGCGACGACGTCGGTGCCGTGACGCGAGAGATGGAACGCGGTGGGGCACCCGCACAGGGCGCGCCACCGGTTCCCAATCTTCATCTTGCGGACTGACTGCAATGCGGGGAGCTACTTAAGTTCCACCGCTGCGCCAGCTTCTTCGAGCTGCTTCTTGATGCCTTCGGCTTCGGCCTTGTTTGCCGCTTCCTTGACTACCGAGGGAACACCCTCGACGAGGTCCTTGGCTTCCTTCAAACCGAGACCCGTGATGGCTCGGACGGTCTTGATGACATTGACCTTGTTTTCACCAAAGCTGGTCATGACGATATCGAACTCGTCCTTAACCTCTTCTTTGACGCCGGCATCCGCAGCAACGGCGACAGTTGCTACTGCCGCCGCGGCCGAAACGCCCCACTTTTCCTCGAGCAGTGAGACCAATTCGGTCACTTCAAGGATGGTCATACCACTTAAGGTTTCGACCAGATCTTCTTTTGAAACTGCCATTTTAATGCTCTCCTAATAACAGATTGTGCAAACCACTCAGGCCGATTGTCGCGACTCATTGAAAGCCGCTAGCACACGCACAAACTGACCTGCCGGTTCCGCGAGGGTCCGGACCAGTTTCGTTTGCGGGGCCAGGAAGACTGAAAGAAGTTTCGAGCGGGCCTCGTCGCGCGTCGGCATGCTGGCCAGCAGGTTAAGGTCCGATGCGGGCCTCAACTCTCCGGCGAATGCTAAGGCCTTGGTTACCAGCTTTTCGTTGTCTTTAGCGAAATCACGCACCAAGCGCGCGCCGGCCCCCGGGTCTTCCATGGAAAACACCAGAAGCAGCGGACCCGTGAGGGAATCCTGCAGACATTCAAAGCTAGTGCCGTCGACCGCACGACGCGCAAGCGTGTTCTTAACTACGCGCAGATATACCCCCGAACTGCGCGCTTTTGTGCGCAATTGGGTCATCTGGGCGACAGTCAAGCCGATATACTCGGCGGCAACTGCGGCTTGCGCCGTAGTCGCCACTTCTCTGACTTCCGAAACAACCGCCTGTTTTTGCTGTAACGTCAAACTCATTGGTCATTTCTCCCGGTTAGACTCCATCCACAAAGAATGAGGTCGCACCATGTTGCTGCCAACGCCGCAGCAATGCGGCATCGACAAGGTTTACGGCGTCCTAACCGGGCATCAATCTGCCCTTGGGGAGCACCGTCTGCGCGGGCCGGCGCCGATTAACCGCACCTGTTGGTGCGGACCCGCGGTCTTTGACGGTTACCGGTAGACACCGGCAACCCAAAGTTCGTGAAATCCTAAAAAACTACTGCGCTCGAACAACTTCCAGTGACGACTTATCAACCATCAGTCCCGGGCCCATGGTGGTCGAGATTGAAATCGCCTGAAGATAGATGCCTTTAGCCGAGCTTGGTTTAGCTTTACGCAAATCGCTCAGGATGGCTTCGAGGTTAGCCTTGAGCGCCTCGGGAGCGAACGAAGCTTTTCCGATCGGGCAATGGATAATGCCGGCCTTATCGGTGCGGAACTGCACTTGACCCGCTTTGGCATTGCGTACTGCTGTTGTAACGTCGGTAGTAACCGTTCCAACTTTGGGGTTCGGCATCAGGCCGCGCGGTCCGAGAATCTGACCCAGTTGGCCGACCACACGCATTGACGCCGGCGTAGCGATAGCGATATCAAAATCGATGTTGCCCGCCTTGACCTCGGCTGCGAGGTCGTCGAGACCGATGACGTCTGCGCCAGCGGCACGGCCTAGTTCGGCATCAGCGCCATCGGCAAACAATGCCACACGAACAGATTTGCCAGTGCCATGGGGCAGCACGGTTGAGCCGCGCACAACCTGATCGGATTTGCGCGGGTCGACCCCGAGATTGACCGCGACGTCGACGGTTTCGTCAAATTTTGCAGACGCAATGCTCTTCACTAGCGCGAGGACTTCGTCCAATGACCGCGGCTGACGCGGGTTGCCGATCTTTTCGCGTAGCGCACGTAGACGTTTTCCTGGTTTAGCCATCTCTTAACCCTCCACGTCCAAGCCCATGCTGCGCGCCGTCCCGGCGATGCAGCGTACCGCGGCGTCCAAACTTGCCGCCGTCATATCGGCCGTTTTGGTCTTGGCGATTTCTTCGAGTTGGGCACGGGTGACCTTACCCACCTTGGCAGAGTTAGGTGTGCCGCTCCCTTTAGCCACGCCAGCAGCCTTCATTAGCAATACCGGCGCGGGCGTCGTTTTCGTGACGAAGGTGAAGCTTTTGTCGCTGAACGCCGTGATCACGACAGGTGTCGGCAAGCCAGGCTCCAGGTTAGCAGTGCGAGCGTTAAACGCTTTGCAGAACTCCATGATATTCAGACCACGCTGACCGAGAGCGGGCCCAACCGGCGGGCTGGGGTTGGCCTGACCGGCCTTTACCTGCAGCTTTATGAAAGCAATTATCTTCTTTGCCACTTAAGGCCTCCTCGGGTGCAAACGCCTTGCGGCTCCCCGTGTTATTGGCGAGTTACCACCCGCGTTGTAGCGTCGCCGCCGCGATAAGCGGCAACGTGTCTAGTCCTTGCTAACTTGACCGAATTCGAGTTCGACCGGTGTGGATCGCCCGAAAATAGACACCGCTACCCGCAGGCGACTCTTTTCGTAATTTACTTCTTCGACAGCACCGTTGAAGTCGGTAAATGGTCCGTCGGTCACACGCACAACTTCGCCAACTTCGAACAATACTTTCGGGCGTGGTTTTTCCACGCCTTCCTGAATGCGGTCGAGGATAGCCTGGGCTTCCCTGAGCGAGATTGGGGCCGGGCGGTCACTGCTTCCACCAATGAAGCCCATGACTTTCGGACAATCTTTCACCAAGTGCCAGGAATCGTTGTCCATTTCCATTTCCACCAGCACGTAGCCGGGGAAGAATTTGCGATCACTCTTGCGCTTCTGACCATCTTTCATTTCCACGACCTCTTCGGTCGGGACCAGAATTTGGCCGAATTTATCTTCCATGCCGCCGCGCTTGACGCGTTCCTCAAGCGAACGCTTCACCTGGTTTTCAAACCCAGAGTAGGCGTGTACGACGTACCAGTTCATTGCCACGATCATTACGCCCCATGTCCGATCACAGATTGCATCGCCCATCCGAGGCCGATGTCGAGCAAATACAATACGAATGCAAATACTACGACCACAATCATCACTACGATGGTGGTCTGCACAGTCTCCTGGCGCGTCGGCCATACGACTTTGCGCACTTCGATTTGTGCATCACGCACAAAACCAACGACCGTACGGCCTTTTTCTGTTTGCGACATCAACAATGTCGCGAGCAAAACATCCAAAATCATGCCGCCGACACGCATCAACTTGGGCGCTTCGGAGTAATACTGGAAGGCAACCACACCACCCAGCAACATCGCGAGCGCGACTGCGAGTTTAACTGTGTCCAGCGAATTGCTTTCGGTGACAACTTTCGTATTCATATCGAACTCAACAACAGGCCGACCATAACACTCAGGACAATCTGCGGAACATCCGTGCCCGATGCTGCCATGTCACCCGCGCCTGCTGCCTTCATTCGCCCTACCCTGTTCGTAAACACTGCATCGTCTAGAGTGGCAGGCCAGGAGGGAATCGAACCCCCAACCTGCGGTTTTGGAGACCGCCGCTCTGCCAATTGAGCTACTGGCCTAGACGCTGTTGAACTTAAGAGGCGTGCGCGGCAACAGACTGCGCGCATGCCGTGTGTTGTTACTCGAGAATCTTGCTGACCACGCCGGCTCCGACTGTGCGGCCGCCTTCGCGGATCGCAAATCGCAGACCGTCTTCCATTGCGATCGGATTGATGAG
>JAYUQF010000089.1:0-2099 GCA_043756885.1 Pseudomonadota bacterium | reverse complement strand
GCGTCGATGGTGAGCGCGTGGCGAAAGGCAGCTTCGGCCTCGGGCAATCGATCGAGTCGCGCCAATACAGAGCCCAGGTTGTTGTGGAGATTTGCATCATCAGGACTGAGCGTCGTCGCGGCGGAAAACGCCGCTTGCGCATCGTCCAGACGCTCGAGTTGACTCAGCACGTTACCGAGATCATTCAGACGCTCTGCTTGCGGTGGCGCAAGGTCCAAGGCGCGGGCCAGCAGATCCAGGCCTGCTTCGCTGCGGCCGCACTGATGTTCGAGGATTCCCAGGTAATGCAGCGCCGCGTCATCGTCCGGCTGGCCATTGAGAATATCCAGATAAGCCTGCCGGGCGTCGTCAAGGCGACCTTGGCCGTGCAACTGCAACGCATGGTCTAAGGTCGACATCAGCGAGTTCCTTGCCGTAGAGGGTGGGCTTAAGACCGAGTACGCGCAGTTTACTCATTTTGATACCCCGGTCCGCTGGTTTGGCTTAGGACCCAGGCGGAAATAATCTCGTCAGCACCGAGGGTGGCGCGGTTGCTTGCCGGGCGCGTTTTGCAGGTAATGGCCCAGCCCTTGCCAAAAAACGCAACGCCGCAGCGGCAGCGGCAGCGGCAGCGGCAGCCGAATGCCGAATGCCGAATGCCGAGATTATTTCCGCCTGGGTCCTTAGGCAACCCACTGGTGGGCCGGCCTGCATTGGGCGCTACCGTGGTCCGCTTGCCATCGCGTCATGGGCGAACAGCACTCGCAGCATCGCGCGCGATAGCGAGCTGTGCGTAAACGTTTTGCCAAGCACCTGGCGAAATCCTGACACCAATGTGACACGCAGCACTGCTAGGCTCGTTGTCCACCGCCAGCAACATGGAGGCCCAAGCATGGCATTGCCATTTTCGCGGCGCATCTTCTTCGGCGTATTGCTCGCTTGGGCAAGTGCGAGTCAGGCGACTTTGAGCCCCGCGGAGCGCGACGCGCTGCTGGCGCAACACAACCAAACCCGCGCTTCTGCTGTACCCAGCGCCGCGAACATGACGCGACTCGTCTGGGATGCCAATCTCGCCACCGTCGCGCAGATGTGGGCCGCGCAATGCAACTTCGCCCATAACCCCAATCGTGGCAGCGCCTATGCCGCACTGTCGCCCAATAGCGGGCAAGTTGGCGAGAATATTTATGTCACCACCGGCTCACAGGCCAGTGCCTTGAGCGGCGCCAATGGCGCAAGCGCACTGTGGGCTGCCGAGGTCAGTGACTACAATTTTGCCGCCAATAGCTGCGCGCCGGGCAAAGTGTGTGGGCACTACACACAAATGGTGTGGGCTAATACCCGACGGGTGGGGTGTGCGGTGCAGTTGTGCGCGACGGTCGTTGGTTTGCCCAATTTCAACAACGCCCAGTTAGTGGTGTGTGACTACAACCCGGCCGGCAACTTCATCGGCCAGTTGCCTTATATTGCGGGCAGCCGTGGCAGCCAGTGCCCGCCCGATCTGCCCAATGTAGTTGACGGCCTGTGTTCACCGACTACGGCTGTCGCAGCGCCGGTTAGACAGGTACCCACCATGCCGGGGATGGGACTGCTCGTGCTTGCGGCGCTGCTGTTGTTTCGCGGCATGCGCGCCACGCGCAAAAAACTGTAAGCGGGTCTTGATCAGATTTGTCACGGGAGGCTGCAATGATCTTGCTTAACTGGACAATCCTGCTGTTGGGCTGGTTTGTAACACATAGTGCAGCTGCCACACCCACACAAGACATGGCATCAATTGATAACGATTGGCGCACCCTGCCGCCCCAATCCAATTATTTGCTGGTGCGCCAGATCGCCTACGACTGGGTGCAGGAAGTGGACGGCCGCATTGCCATCGAGCGACTGGACCGTCCCGCTGCCAAACCGCGTGACAGCGCAGCCGAACGTGAAGCAGCCTTGCGCTTGCACCGGCACGGCGCGCAACTCAGGCACCGCTGCTAGGCGCGCGGCAGGCAGGTCATGCAGCGTTATCGACCGCAACTCTCGTTTTTACTGATATTCGTACTCGGTTACGCTGCTCTGGACTGGTGCTATCGGCAGGTGCCGGATCAAATTCTCAGCGAGCACATCTACCGCTGGGGCAT
>JAYUQF010000088.1:0-5419 GCA_043756885.1 Pseudomonadota bacterium | reverse complement strand
TAGCGACCACCGGCAGGCGGCCGAGGCGTGCCAAAGCCGGTAAGGCAAAACCACACAGTGAAACAATCGCCACCCACGCGCCATGCAGCAGCGCCAGCGGCGCGGGGGAGGTGGCGGCGAATTCAGCCGTTGGCACCAAGCGCACGATCAGCAAGCGTTCCACTGCCAGCGCCAGGCCGTCGCCGATGACGGTTGCAGCGAGCGCCAGGTACAGTGTCTCGCAACACAGCAGCGTTACCACGGCGCGACGCGTCAGACCGAGGGTCTTTAAAATCGCGACGGTGCCTGCGTGCATCTCGGCATAACCGGCAGCAGCGAGTGCGATGCCGATAGCCGCGAGCATCACGCCGGCGAAAGCTGCCAAGGTCAGAAAACGCTCAGCCTGGGTGAGCGCGGCGCGCATCTCAGGACGGGCACTGCGCGGGTCTTGCACACTATCGCCGCGTCGCAGCTCGAGCTTGGCACGATAGCGCTGCACACCGTCGGCAGCGCCAGCGATGAGGGTGGTGTAGCTGATGCGGCTGCCCGGCAATACCAGACCGGTTGCGGCGAGATCCCCATAATTCATAAGCGCCCGCGGGGCGATGGAGAACACGTCGCTGCCGCGATCGGGTTCCAGCAGCAGCACCTGCGTAACCTGCAATACGGTGCGTCCAATGGTGAGGGTCTCACCGGTCCGCAGGCCGAGCTGGCTCAGGAGCTTTCCTTCTACCCACACTTCGCCGCGCGGTGGACCGTGTGCGACTGACTTCGGCTTGCTATTCGTAGCGTCTGCGATCAGCAGCTGGCCGCGCAGCGGATAGGCATCGTCGGTGGCCTTGAGCTGTACCAGTTGCAGCTGCTCACCACGGGCGACCACGCTGCGCATACCGGCCACACGGGCGTAGCGCAAACCTTGGTTGATAGCCTCATCGACATAGTTTGTCGGAGGTGGCGCGCTGCTCAAGACCGCGAGATCGCCGGCCAGTAAAGCACTCGATTCTGCCACCAGGGCGCGATCGACCCGTGTCACGAGCAGACTCACGGCGACCGTGCTTGCCACAGCGATGACTGTCGCTGCGAGCATCACCGTCAGGCGGCCGCTGGCCAAGTCGCGTCCGAGCAGGCGCCAGGCCAGGCGGGGTAACGCGAGTGGGTTGGAGGTGGGATCAGGCAAGCTGCCGCCCGCCGGCTAACGCAATACGACGTTCACACCGCGCTGCAAGCGCGGGATCGTGGGTCACAATGACCAGCGTCGTGCCAAATTCAGCGTTGAGTCCAAACAGCAATTCGGTGACTGCCTGGGCGTTGCTGGCATCGAGATTGCCGGTCGGCTCATCGGCAAAAAGTATGGCGGGTGTAGTGCAGAACGCCCGCGCCAAAGCCACCCGTTGCTGCTCACCGCCCGATAATTGCCGCGGGAAATGCTCCAGACGGTCACCCAGACCGACCCGCGCCAACATTTCGCGCGCCCGTTCACGCGCCGCGTTGTCGCCTTTGAGTTCCAGCGGCAACATCACGTTCTCCAGCGCCGAGAAGCTGCCGATCAAGTGAAAAGCCTGAAATACAAATCCAATATGGGCGCGGCGCAATTCGGCGCGCGCGTCTTCGTCCATACTCGCCAGTCCCCGGCCGAGAATTTCGACGTCGCCGTGGGTAGGTGTGTCGAGTCCGGCCAGCAGGCTCAGAAGCGTTGACTTGCCGGAGCCGGACACACCGGTGATGGCGACCCGTTCGCGAGCCGCGAGGTTAAAATTGATATCATCAAGTATGCAAATTGCACCCTGCGGACCAATGACCTCCTTGCCCACCTGCCGCGCACTGATGACATGGCCGAGCGTGATTTCGTCGGCATTTTTGCTGGCGTTGTTCATAGTCTCACTGGGGTCGTGGCGTGCGGTACAGGCGGATGCGGAGCATCCTCTATTGGTGCTGGGAGATAGTCTGAGCGCGGGTTACGGCATCGCGTTAGCCGACGCCTGGCCGAGCCTGCTCAATGCGCGCCTTGCCCAGGAAGGCTATCCGTATCGTGTCGTTAACGCCAGTATCAGCGGTGAGACAAGCGCCGGTGGTGCGCGGCGCATCGCCGCCCTGCTGGCTGACCACAAACCACGCATTGTGATGATTGCGCTGGGCGCTAACGACGGTCTGCGCGGATTTAAGCCCGCTGAAGTGCGCAAGAATCTGCAAACGATCGTTACCGCTGTACTCGCGGCCCATGCTGTGCCTGTTCTGTTACAGGTACGCGTCCCACCCAATTATGGCCCACAGTATGCGGCGAGCTTTGAGACGGTGTATGGCGAGTTTTTTGCTCGCGATGATGTGATCCCTGGTCCGTTTCTGTTGGACGGCTTCGCCGCCGATCCCAGCACTTTTCAGGCCGATGGCCTGCATCCGTTGGCAGCCATGCAGCCGCGCATCGTGACGACGCTGTGGCCAGCCGTCGCAAGCGCCATGGGTGTTGTCAAGCAGAGGAAGGAGAACCCGTGAATTTCTGCAGTCGATGCGGCTCCAAAGAAATGCTGTGGCGTGTGCCGGACGGCGATAATCGTCCGCGCCATATTTGCGACGCATGTGGTGAAATTTTTTACGAAAACCCGAAGATCGTGGCTGGCTGCATTCCCGTGTGGGGCGAGCAGATTCTACTGTGCAAACGCGCCATCGAGCCGCGCTTTGGCTGGTGGACATTGCCGGCTGGTTTTATGGAAAACGGGGAAACCACCGCCGAAGCAGCCGCTCGCGAAACCTGGGAAGAGGCCTGTTCGCGGGTTGAGGTTGCCGAACTGTTCGCGGTTTTTAACTTGCCGCAGATCAACCAGATCTACATGATGTTTCGCGCCCATTTGCCCGTACTGGAATTTGCGCCGGGCGTCGAAAGTCTGGAATGCAAGCTCTACTACGAACACGAGATTCCGTGGCCGGAGCTCGCTTTTCCGACCATTACCCACACACTGCGCTTTTACTTCGAAGATCGCGCTCGCGGACGTTATGAGTTGCACTTTGGTGATGTCGTACGGGACGGTCATCAGTCGGTGTTGGTGCCGCGCCGCGCCGCGGTCATCGACGAAAACAAGGATCATATATGACCGACAAGACCCTCTTCGAGAAGATCATTGCGCGCGAGATCCCGGCCGATATTGTCTTCGAGGACGCGCAGTGCATCGCATTTCGCGATATCAACCCGCAGGCCCCGATGCACGTATTGGTGTGTCCCAAAAAGCCGCTACCGATGTTATCCGATGCAGTGCCCACGGACGGTCCCATGCTCGGCCATTTGCTGATGGCGGCTGCCACGATCGCAGCGAATGAAGGTTACGGCGACGCGTTTCGTATTGCGATCAACAATGGCGCCGCAGTAGGGCAGTCGGTTTTTCACCTGCACTTGCATGTACTGGGTGGTCGGCGTTTTACCTGGCCGCCAGGCTGATATTTTGTCTGAGCGCCCACCACAGATGGGCGGGGCGCCGTCGAATGACGGCGAGATGTGTCGCAGGACGTCCTGCTAGCGACGCATCGCGTCGAAAAACTCTGCGTTGTTTTTGGTCTGCTTCAAACGCTCCAAAAGGAATTCCATAGCGCCGATTTCTTCCATCGGATGGAGTAACTTGCGCAGGATCCACATTTTCTGGAGTTCGTCCTGTTTGGTCAGGATCTCCTCACGACGGGTACCAGAGCGATTGATGTTGACGGCTGGGAAGATGCGTCTTTCGGCAATTTTTCGATCCAGATGGATCTCCATGTTGCCAGTGCCTTTGAATTCTTCGTAAATAACATCGTCCATACGGGATCCGGTGTCGATCAGAGCGGTGGCGATGATTGTCAGGCTGCCGCCTTCTTCAATGTTACGGGCCGCGCCAAAAAAACGTTTGGGTCGCTGCAATGCGTTAGCGTCGACACCACCCGTGAGTACCTTGCCGGACGACGGCACGACCGTGTTGTAAGCGCGCGCCAAGCGGGTGATCGAGTCGAGCAGGATCACAACGTCGCGTTTGTGTTCAACCAGACGCTTGGCTTTTTCGATCACCATTTCGGCCACCTGCACATGGCGGCTGGCGGGTTCGTCGAAGGTACTGGCAATTACTTCGCCACGGGTCGAACGTTGCATCTCGGTTACTTCTTCTGGACGTTCGTCGATCAGCAACACGATCAGATAACAATCGGGATGGTTGGCTTCGATGGAATGGGCGATGCCCTGAAGCATCATGGTCTTGCCAGCCTTCGGTGGCGAAATAACCAGTCCGCGCTGACCCTTGCCAATGGGCGCACAAAGGTCGATGACACGCGGAGTGAGATCTTCTGTGCTGCCGTTCCCCAGTTCGAGATGCAGGCGTTTTTGTGGGAACAGCGGTGTCAGGTTCTCGAATAAAACTTTGTTCTTGGCATTTTCCGGTGGCTCAAAGTTGATGTCGCTGACTTTGAGCAGGGCGAAATAACGCTCACCTTCTTTCGGTGGGCGAATTTTGCCGGAAATGGTGTCGCCGGTGCGCAGATTAAAACGTCGGATCTGACTGGGCGACACGTAGATGTCGTCGGGTCCGGCCAGGTACGAGCAGTCGTTGGAGCGCAGGAAACCAAAACCATCGGACAGGATCTCGAGCACGCCGTCGCCAGAGATATCTTCGCCCTTCTTTG
This sequence comes from Pseudomonadota bacterium, assembly GCA_043756885.1. GTDB lineage: Bacteria > Pseudomonadota > Gammaproteobacteria > JADJYF01. The sequence goes on along the minus strand of JAYUQF010000088.1, from coordinate 808 downwards.
CATGGGCTTTAAGAATGCTGAAGATGACGTCTTGTTTGCGGGACCGGGCTACGCCCTCGAGGCCCATTTCATCCGCAAGGTCGACGAGTTCGGAAGCCGGTTTTTTCTTGAGTTCGGTCAGATTCATCGTTTAAAAGTCGCGTGTGGGATTGAATCGCGGGACGCTCACGGGCGGCGCGATGGGGTGCCAAAGAACTTGATTCGGTGGAGGTCAGATCCAAGCAGGCCGCGTGGATCCGTGATCGAAAAATAGCACGCTAGATGGGTGCCGTCTACATTCGCAGGTCAAACGGCAGCTTGGTGCGCCGCAGCCCGACGGCCAGCTACCCGATTGAGTCAGACGTTGCTATCGATGAAAGCGGTCAATTGCGACTTCGTCAGCGCGCCAACGTGGGTGGCCACGATGTTGCCTTCCTTAAACAGCATCAACGTGGGGATACCGCGGATCCCGTACTTCATCGATGTGGCTTGGTTCTGATCGACATCGAGTTTGGCAACCTTCAATCGCGCTGAATATTCCGTCGAGACCTCTTCGAGTAAGGGCGCAATCATCTTGCACGGTCCGCACCATTCAGCCCAGTAATCAACGAGGACCGGCTTGTCAGACTTTAAAACGTCCGAATCGAAGGAGTCGTCGGAGACGTGGATCATGTGTTCGCTCATTGTCGTTGGTCGGCGTTGATATGGTGATGGCAGCATTTTTGAACGATTCTAAGGCTGATTGCAAGCGTGGACGCAGACAACAATCCGTCTTGGAATTGTGCCCCTGAAGCGAGGGTTTAAGCTGTTTGCGAGTTTGCGGTACGCG
>JAYUQF010000087.1:0-5419 GCA_043756885.1 Pseudomonadota bacterium | reverse complement strand
TCGCGATTGCGCACGGCACCGAGCTTGATGCGCGCGCGTTTGCGCTCGAGGTGACAGACCGTGCCGACGGCGAAATGATGGAGCGGCTGTTGCGTGTCGATTTGAAAGGTCGGACAACGATCGGCCGCAAATGATGTGAACGTGCCGGCAAGCTGGAATTGCAAATGCACTTGATTGAGCCGGTCGCGATAAAGCGCCAGTTCTTCGCCGCCGGCACTGCCGACCACGGCCCACGGACTGGCCTTGGCAGTGGGGGCAGGGCGCAGCTTCCACGCTTCGCCGGCAGCGGTGGCCGAAAGTGCCAGGACTAATAAGGTCAGCCCCGCGCCGTGCGCGGACCAGGACCTAGGACTTAGGCGATTCGTGGCCAGGTGCGAACACAGGAAAGGGTGCGACCTTGTCACTGCTGCCCTCCGCTCGGGTGATCTTGCCGGTGCCGGTCTTCTCCACTTCGTCGATACGCACCACGGAATGCATAGGGATATAGGTGCGGCTGACGCCGTCGAACTCGGACTTCAGATGTTCCTCGGAAGGATCGACTAACAGCGAGGACTTCTCGCCAAACAGAATGTTCTCCACCTCAATGAAGCCAAATAAACCGCTCTGGTGAATGTTGCGCGCATAAATTTCGTAAACCTTGCCTTGATTGACGAACGTGATGCGGTAAGTGCTCTTCTTGGCGGCCATGACGATGCTGCTGTGAATGAAGTGGCGCGGATTGGCAATGCTAGCACACCGCTGCCGATGGCCCGCCCCGAAAAGCGCCTGGGCTCAGTTGATTTCTACCTGGCGCGTAATGTCGAAGCCATCCACCAATTGATAACCATCGTAGCCGCGGGGATTACACACCACGCGCGAGGTGTGGGTTTGGTAATCGGAGCGGGCATGGACGTGACCGTGCACCCACAACGCCACAGGGAATCGCTGCATAAGTTGGCTGAGGTCGTTGCAATAGGCGGGCATGAACAACGAGTCTGGGCTGGCCCGCCAACTGCTGAACAGTGGCGCATGGTGAGTAACGACCACCGTTGGCCCGGTGAAGGTGCTGGCGAGCTGCGCCTGCAGCCATGCCCGTGAAGCGTGATTGATGTCGGCCAGGTCGCGCGGATCGAGCAGCCGTCCGCGATAGGTGATTTGTTGATAGTCGTTCATGCTGTCGCGCAGCGTGTCCATGACGACTGGGTCTTTGCCGAGGAAATCGGTCCACAGTGTGGTGCCCAAAAAGCGCACGCTGCCGATTTCGACGCTGTCACACTCAAGAAAATGCACTGGAGTGCCAGCCACCGCCGCGCGGATTTCACGCTGCACCTGCGTGATATCGCCGCCGTAGTACTCGTGATTGCCAGCCACGTAAATGGTGGGTTTGCCACTGGCTTTGAGCCATGCAACCCCTGTCGCACCGATGTTTACGTCGCCGGCAGCGACGATCACGTCGGCGTCGGAGTCGGGCAGGGGGGCGTGGCCGAATTCCAGATGGACGTCGGAAAAAAACTGGATTTTCACAGGCTTAACATGGGCGGCACATCAACGGGGACCTCGGCAATCTCGCAGAAGGGTGGTAATCGGTCAATCGCTGAGAGCGCGCCGCATGAACTGATCAAGGTGTCGGTAATAGTCCGCCCCACCTTTAACAAAGGCGTCGTTATGGCCGCCGGCCAGTGCCAGGAACGCGGCTTTTGGCCCTGCGGCGGTGGCCAAGGCACGACCCAGCGAGGCCGGCACCGTGGTGTCGGCGAGGCCGTGAGAAATCAGCACCGGACATTGCACCGCCGCCATTTGCGCGACGGAATCAAAGGAATTGCGCGACAAAGCCCGCACCGGTAACCACGGATAACGATAACTGCCAACGTCGCGCAGGCGGGTGAAGGTCGATTCCAGGACTAATGCCCCAGGGTCACGATGGGCTGCTAGCCAGGCTGCCACTGCGCCGCCCAGGGAGCGGCCGTAAACGACGATCTGCGCAGAGGGGATTTTTCGCTCTCCTGTCAGATAGTCGAAGGCAGCCGCGGCATCCTCATAAAAACCGACCTCCGAGGGTTGGCCCTCGCTGGCACCATAACCGCGATAGTCGAGCGCCAGCACGCCGTGACCCAGTTGATGCAGCACCACCACAGTGCGCAGGTACCGGGAAATATTGCCGCCGTTGCCATGCAGCAGCAGCACGGTGCGGCCGTCGCTGCGGCCTGGAACGTACCAGGCGGCGAGCTTGGTGCCGTCGGAAGCTTGAATTTTCACGTCCTCGTAGCGCAGTCCGTGGTGTGCCGGCGTCGCACCGAGACCCTGCTCGGGCTTAAACACGAGGCGGTCCTGCCACAGATAGAAACCCACGCACACCGCGCTATAAGCGACCATCGTCAAGACCAATATCGTGATCAAAATCACGACGGGACGTCTGGTAAGGATCCTCATCTTTTCCTTAGCTTTCATGCTGGAGTTCACGCAGATTACGAGATACCATCTCTTTTCTTTACATTACATGCGTTTATTCGATCAATCGAATCAATAATATCAACGATATGACGCACGCGGTCCGCAGCAAAGAATCCGATTTCGCTATTTCCATCACGCGCCAGGCCGTGCAGCGCCTGCGCGAGGCGGCTTTGATCGCCCTCGGCGGCATTTCTCTGTTTGTGCTCATCGCCCTGTGGTCGCACCATCCCACCGATCCGGGCTGGTCCCATACCGGCACCAGCTCCGTCATTCACAACCAGGGTGGCCTGGTTGGGGCCTGGATAGCAGACGTCGCCCTCTACCTGTTCGGGCAATTTGCACACCTGCTGCCTATGATGGTCGTTTTCAGCGCCTGGGTGGTTTATCGCGAAGGTGCTGAAGATTTTTTTGCTGACTATGTACACATGAGCGTGCGCCTGGTCGGATTCGTTTGCACCCTGGTGACCGGCTGTGGGCTGTTCTGGGTGCGCGCGAGCGGCACCTTCGCCGAATTACCCCATAACTCCGGCGGCGTACTCGGTCATGTGATCGGTGGTGCGTCGTTTGCCGGTTTTGGTATTACGGGTGGTTGCCTGCTACTGATTGTGGCCTTCCTGACCGGATTTACCCTCTTCACAGGCCTGTCCTGGCTGTGGCTGATGGACACCCTGGGTGATTACGCCCTGCGCTTGTGGGATTGGGGCGCGCTGCGCCGTGATGATTTTGCCGACTTTTACCGTGGCTGGCGTGCCAAGCGTGAGCGGGTAGCAACGGTCAAGGAAGAAACCGAAAAAATCGAACAACGCCCACCCACCCGTATCGAGCCGCGGATCGTGACCGCGCCACCCAGTGAGCGGGTTGAGCGCGAGCGACAGGAGGCGCTGTTCGAGCGTCGCGAACCGAGCGAATTACCTGAACTGAGTCTGCTCGACACGCCGATAGTGCGGGGCGGTGGCTATTCACCTGAAGCCTTGGAAGCGATGTCGCGACAGGTGGAGATGAAGTTGCGCGACTTCAACATTGAAGTGGAAGTTGTCGCGGTCCATCCCGGCCCGGTTATTACGCGCTTTGAACTGCAGCCGGCACCTGGCATCAAAGCCAGCCGCATTACAGGCCTGGCCAAGGATCTCGCCCGTTCGTTATCCACCGTGAGCGTGCGTGTGGTGGAAGTTATTCCTGGCAAAACTTGCATCGGTCTTGAGATCCCCAACGAACAACGGGAGATTGTCGCGCTGTCGGACATCTTGAAGTCTGACGTCTACGAGCGCAGCACTTCGCCGCTGACCATGGCGCTGGGCAAGGATATTTCCGGTTTACCAACGGTGGTTGACCTTGCGCGCATGCCCCACTTATTGGTGGCCGGCACCACTGGCGCGGGCAAGTCGGTGGCCTTGAACGCCATGATCCTGAGCCTGTTATACAAGTCGGCGCCTAGCGATGTGCGGCTCATCATGATTGACCCGAAGATGTTGGAGTTGTCGGTATACGAAGGTATTCCGGCGTTGCTCGCGCCGGTCGTGACCGACATGAAAGAAGCCTCCAACGCTTTGCGTTGGTGCGTGGCCGAGATGGAACGCCGCTACAAGCTGATGTCTGCGCTCGGTGTGCGCAATGTCGGTGGTTACAATCGCAAGGTTGAGGAAGCAATCGAAAAGGGCACGCCATTGCGTGACCCACTCTATCGCGTGGTCGATCCGCTAGCCGGCCCGGCGCCGGATCTTGGCAAGCTGCCCTACGTTGTGGTCATCATCGACGAGCTCGCCGACATGATGATGGTGGTCGGCAAGAAGGTCGAAGAATTAATTGCGCGCTTGGCACAGAAGGCCCGCGCCGCGGGCATTCACCTCATCCTCGCCACGCAGCGGCCGTCGGTCGATGTTATTACGGGCCTGATCAAGGCCAATATCCCGACCCGCATCGCGTTTCAGGTTTCCTCGCGCATTGATTCACGCACGATTCTCGATCAGCAGGGGGCCGAGACCTTGTTAGGTCATGGTGACATGCTTTATCTGCCACCCGGCACCGCGATTCCGCAGCGTGTCCATGGGGCTTTTGTTTCCGATGAGGAAGTACATAAGGTGGTCGAGCGCCTGCGGGCGAGTGGCGCGCCGGAATATGTCGACGCTATTCTCAATGGGCCCATGGACGGCTTCGAGGACGGTGCCGGCGCCAGCGGTGGGGGCGACTATGGTAGTGATGCAGAGCAAGACGAGCTCTACGATCAGGCTGTGCGCATAGTCACTGAATCACGTCGTGCTTCGGTATCTGGTATCCAGCGTCGTCTGAAGATCGGTTACAACCGCGCTGCGCGTATGGTCGAAGAAATGGAACGCGCGGGCGTTGTAGGTGAGCTGCAATCCAATGGCAGCCGCGAAGTGCTGGCGCCGCCGCCGCCTAAGGATTGAAGCGCATGACACGCTTGGCGTGGGCATTGTCCGTTCTCCTTGTGATCGGCGCGACGCTCGTCGCGAGTACCGCGGGCGCCGACAACACCACGGTCCTCACGCAATATCTGCAAGATTTACGTTCCTATAGCGCAAGCTTCGAACAGCAGCGTTTTGATGAAACCGGCGAGTTACTGGAAACCGCTAAAGGCGACTGCAGCATCGAACGCCCGGGACGGTTCCGCTGGAATTATCGTGTGCCCTATCAGCAAATCATCGTGTCCGACGGTGTCAGGCTTTGGATCTACGATGAAGATCTCGCACAGGTGACAGTCAACCAGGTCACTGCCGATGCACCCGGTACACCGGCGGAGTTATTGAGTGCGCAGTTCGATATCACAACGCGCTATACCGTTACCCACCGCGGTCTGGTCGAAGGTTACGAGTGGTATCGTCTACTGCCCAAGGATGCCAAGAGCCAGTTCCAGGAAGTGGAGCTTGGTTTTGCCGAGCGAGAGATTAAAGCAATGCGCCTGAAAGACAATCTTGGCCAGACCACACTCCTGCATTTCGACGCGGTTAAACGTAATGCACCAATGGCGCAA
>JAYUQF010000086.1:0-2117 GCA_043756885.1 Pseudomonadota bacterium | reverse complement strand
CCGACAAATATCTTTTTTCGGTGCCTATGTGGAATTTTGGCCTGCCCTACATTCTCAAACACTATATCGACGTCATCACTCAACCGGGACTGGCCTGGAGTTTTGACCCCGCCAGCGGCAGCTACAACGGCCTGGTGCGTGGCAAAGTGGCGGTGGTGTATGCCAGTGGTGGTATGTATCACCCCGGCAGCGGCGCCGAAGCGATGGACATGCAGACACCTGCATTCAAAAACTGGCTGGGTTTTATCGGTCTGACCGATGTCACGAGCATCACCGTCGCTGGCACTTTGTTCGGGCCGGAAGCAACCGCCCAGGCGCGCAGCGCGGGCGAAGCAGAAGCAAAACGCATTGCGGCGACGTTCTAACAGGCTGGTGGAAACATGCGCCTTCTACCGAAGGCGCATGCAGTACTTCTAACTTACCTGTGCCTCAGGCGCTGCCGTTACCCAGATCTGCAACCGGATAATACGGCAGGTGTCGGTTGGCATCGAAGGCCGCAAAAAAATCCGGCCCGCCGTTTAATTCCCCGACCCGCTCGGGGTCGAGCATCATGGCCTGGCGTCGATAATTCCAACTCTCCGGGCACAAACGCACCGCTTCGTTGAAGTGATGTTTAGCGCGCGCCAGCGCACCTTGGGTATAAAGATAACGCCCGAGTCGCACATGGTTGGCGGCCAGCACATCGTCGGCACGCGGCCCGCGCATACGTCGACGGATCTCATCGGGCGGCAAAACATAGCGACTGGTTGCGCCATGTTTGACCCAATCCCGCAGCGCTTCGATGTAATCGTTGCGCACAGCGGCACCACGGGCCGCCGCTTCGTCCGGCACTTCGAAGGTGTCGCGATCCATATGCGGCACCATGTCGTAGGTGCCGGCCGATTCAGCCGGACGAACGATACGGCCCTGCTCGTCTATCCACACCGCCTGGGGCACGTTACGCATGCCGTAGAGTTCGGCCACGATATGCCCTTCGTCGATCAAACAGGGATAGGTTGGCGGTGCCTGCTGCGCCCATAGGGCATCAGACCAGCCCATGAGGCGGGCCAGCACCGGCGGTCTTTCTTTGTAATCGGCCGCGCGGATCTTGGCTTCGACGGCCGCTTTGCCAGCGGTATCAAAGGCCACCGCAATGATCTCCAGCCCCTGGTCCTTCAGCTCAACATAAATTGCCTGCCACACGGACAGGTCAAAACTGCAGCCTCAGTAAGAGCCCCAGGAATGGAGAAAAACTTTTTTGCCACGATAATCCGACAGCGCATGCATCACGCCATCGAGATCGGGCAGGCTGAAATCCGGCGCGGTGAGTGAAAACAAAGCGTCGTGACGCGTGTTCACACTTTCGCCAAATGCCCAGACGCTGTCCTCGCGCGTGATCGGCTGGCCCATGTGGCGAGCAAAAGCGTTGAGATCAATTCGGCCGCTGGCATCACACCAGCTCGGGTCAACCCGTACACAGGCATCACCGCGGCACAGGCCTTCGGTTTCGAGTTTCCAGCCGGTCGCGCTGTGCATAGCGGCCGCGCTCAGCCACAGTGCTTCGCCGCGCAGCTCGGCATCTGGCAGGGTCGTGACACGTTCGTCATAGAGAAGAGTGATTGCGCCCATAAAGGCACTCCTTAGTTGTTACGCACAATGCGTGGTGAGTAATTTACCCGGATGTTGTGGGCCATCCCAGCGGGCAATCAGAGCGGGGCAAATTTGACCCCGTCATAAACGACGCGTGGCAGTCACTCCTTCACACCGCCCACTGCCGCCTGCATCAGTTTAAAAAACACGTCGGTGTTATCCAGGGTGCCGGTCATGAGCGAGGCACCAACGCCCATGGCACTCAAGGGCACATCGTTGGCGGTGTGAGCCGCCACTGGATCTTCAACCTGGCCGGTCACAGTGTAACCCCCACCAACATCCTGCTGCATGGGTGTGGCCGGCAACGTATTGACCGGCGCAACTGCACTACCGGGCTGCCAGCTATCGCGCACCGGCCGGGCATTGGCCAGCCAATCTTCGTGGCGATCGGCGTTAGCGCCGTAGCCTATCAACATTTTGAAATCCGGATCGGTGGAGCGCGGATAACCATCGGCGGCAATGTCATAGCTCGGAAAGCGCGCCGCCTC
>JAYUQF010000085.1:0-2118 GCA_043756885.1 Pseudomonadota bacterium | reverse complement strand
CCCATAGCGTGGAAAGATAAACGCCGGCCAGACCTGGTACCGCTACACCGCTGACGGTGCTGTCCGTGGCCACGATGGATTTGCCTGCTGCATTGTGGCCCGTCACTACACGACGAAATGTCGACATTGTTTTCTCCCCTCGCGTGTCATCGATGAATTGTTATGGTGCGCGCACTGCCCTGCGCAGCGCACGTTGCCAAGACTATCGGGCGCGTGCCCGCCGCCGTCAACCGGCCAAAAGACGTAGCGCGCGCAAACCCGTGTGCCAAGAAAGGGCAACCCCTTGAGCGGGCCCGGCGTCCGTTGCAGGTCCGGCAAGCGTTTGACGATGGTTGCAATGGCGAAGCCGGCTTTGATTTTGGCCAGTGGCGCACCGAGACAGAAGTGGGTGCCAAGACCAAGACCAAAACCAAGACCAAGACCAACATAACGCACCAGGCTGTTAGCCGCTGGCGATCGGGTTCGTCAATAGCCAGCACATCACGGTTGGCACCCGACAGGATCAGCAACACCCGCTGTCTGGCCTCGATGTGCTGACCGCGGATCTCGAAGTTTTAGCTTGCAACACGCACTACGGTTTTGCGCGGGCCGCCAAAACGCATGAACTCATCAAGCGCTCCACGCATATCGAGCCTGTTCTCACGCACAGTCACTACTGGTCAGCATGGCGCCGCAGGGCATCGGGGGATGGTCGGCCTTGGCCCGGCGCGGTATCGTCGCAGGCGGCACGTGCTGCGCGGGCGCGCACTGGCACGACGGCGCATTGAGGGTGGCGCGTACGGTCGCATCATCAAAACCGCGCAAGCGCCAGCGGGTTACGGAGTTAATGCTTGAATGCAGGACATGATCACACCATGGTCATCTAAACCCTCGGAGCCGCAAGGCCGGCGACGCATCGTCATCATCGGCGCCGGGCCCGGCGGCATCTGCATGGGGATCAAATTGCTGGCGGCGGGTTATCGGGATTTTGTGGTCCTGGAGAAGGCCTCCGGGCTGGGTGGTACCTGGTGGCACAATCGTTATCCGGGTGCGGCCTGTGATGTGCCATCGCATCTGTATTCATTCAGCTTCGAAACTAAACGTGACTGGTCCTGCCCCTACGCCACGGCGCCCGAGATCCTCGCTTACATGCGCGCCTGCGCTGATAAGTATGGAGTCACGGCCCATATCCGCTTCAATACGGCGGTCGAATGTGCGACCTGGGATGAACAAGCAGCGTTATGGCGCATCGTCACCAGCACTGGCTTGAACTATGAAGCGCAGATCCTGGTAGCCGCGCAAGGGATGTTTAACGAACCCAGCTGGCCGAACATACCGGGCTTGACGGAGTTTGCCGGCACCACGTTTCATACCGCGCGCTGGGATCACGAACACGACCTCAATGGCCAAAGTGTTGGCGTTATTGGCAGCGCGGCAAGTGCCGTGCAGTGCATTCCTGAAATCGCAAAGCGGGCCCGTCATCTCACGGTTTTTCAGCGCACGCCCAATTGGGTACTGCCAAAAAATGACGAGCCTTATCGCCGCGATAAAATTGAGTACTTCAAAAACGCGCCCGATGCGGTGGAACAGAACCGTGCGCGGCTGTTCAAGGAGTTCGACGGTTTTGCCCTGCTAAACGATGCTGACCGTTATGCCAGTTCTGTGGCGGCTGGGTTGGCCAATATCGCCTTGGTGGACGATCGGCAAACGCGCGAACTATTGACGCCGCGTTATTCGTTTGGCTGCAAGCGCGTTTTGCTGTCGAGCAAGTTCTATCAGAGTTTTAATCATGACAACGTGACGCTGAACGTTGATTCCATAACGAGCATTACTGCGCGCGGAGTACTTACCAGCGAGGGTGTGGAACACCCATTGGACACCCTGATATTTGCCACCGGCTTTAAAGTCAGTCGTTACCTGTCTGCACTGCAAGTGACGGGCCGCGATGGTCTGACACTTGAGCACGCATGGCGCGATGGCGCGCAAGCTTATCTTGGGGTTACAACGGCGGGGTTTCCTAATTTATTTCAGCTTTACGGGCCTAATACCAACAAGGGTTCAATCCTGTTCATGATTGAATGTCAGGCGGCTTATATCGTGCGCCAGCTTGCGCGCCTGGATGAACAACAACTGGATTGG
>JAYUQF010000084.1:0-5463 GCA_043756885.1 Pseudomonadota bacterium | reverse complement strand
CCTGCTGCCCCGCGCGGTGGCTGCGGTAGCGGTGGCTGCGGCCACAGTCACTAAGGACCTGCGGGATTTAAACCCGATCCGGATCTGCGGCCACCGTTTTTGCGGGGGCCTTGCGCAACAGCTTCGTTAGCAGCAGTGCTGCGAGCCCACCACCCGAGGCGGCGCCCGTGACTAACACTACTGTTGTGCTTAAACACATCGGACACATGGTGAGGCTCCCCCGAGGTTTTACGGATAACTGAACTTCGGCTTCCAGCCGGCGGCGCCGGCTGGCAATAAATCAAAAAAGTGCCAGAGGGTGCAAAAATCATCACCCGGGCTCCACGACGCATCGGACACTCGGACAAGGGTGCCGCCGCTGCGGTTGAATACCGAAATCCCAGGCCGCCACCCATCTTCCGCAGATCCATAACCCATGTCCGCAGCAAAGCTGGTGCCGGCGTGACTCACCAGCGGAAATTTCCAAGCTCGGCTGGCGGCAAAGGCCTGCTGCACTGCGGGTGAGTCGGGACTGGACACCACAAATGCAGCGCGGGACACCACGTGCGCATGCAGGCCGTTGTAACCGTCGGCCCACAGTGTGCAGGACGAGCAGGCGCGCCCCATGTTGTGCACCACGAGCAAATCATCGTGGTTGCCAAACAGCGCGGATAAACGCACGGGGCCAGCGAGGGAGGCAAATTCGTAGTCCGTGACTTCTTCGGGCTCAAGCTGCGTTTGAGTTGTGCGCATCTTGTGACGCAGGTCGGCGATCTCCCGACGGTAGCCGTTGATCACTTCTTTACCGGTGGCGTATTTCATAGTGTTTTCTGGCTTTGTTTAAACTCAGTCAGTGTAAAGATCGTGCAGCTTGACCCAGGCCATGGGCGCTGGCAGTTCAGCTTCATCGCGCCCTTTGGGTACCAAGTCCAACAACTGATAGGCGCAGTTGAGCGGGTCCAGGCCACGGGCATAGGTTGAATAGGTGTGGAAGAGCGCGCCGTCGCTGTCTTTAAAAAACACACTCAGGCCGGGCAGGTCAGTCATCGAACCAGCAAAGGGCGCGTGGTTGTATTGAGCGCGGCCGGCGGCTACATCTTCAGCGTGGAAGGACACGCGGTAGTCATAATTAAAATTTGAGCCGGCGGAGGAGACCCACTTGAACTTCCAGCCCATACGCACGGCGAATGCCTGCAAAGTGGCGTAGGGCGCGCGGGAGATGGCGGCCAAAGCAACATCACGTTGGGCCAGGTGAGCGGTGACACCATCGAAGTTGTCAGCCCAGAACGAACAACTTTTGCAGCCGGCTTCCCAGTCAGGTGCAAACATGAAGTGGTAAACCAGCAATTGACTGTGTTTACCAAACAGGCTCGCCAGGCTTTCGCGACCTGCCGCGCCGTCAAATTCATAAGAAGCATCAACACGCTCCCAGGGCAGTTCGCGGCGCGCCTGGCTGAGCTGGTCACGCAGTTTGTTCAATTGCTTTTCTTTGGCCAGCAACTCGCGGCGTGCGAGTTGCCATTGTTCGGCAGAGACGATGGTGTGAGCGGTCATGGGTTTCTCCTTAACGCGTCTTGGATTTAAGTCGGCTTTTACGCGTGCGCGAGGACGGTGCCTCACGCCGCGCATCGATTTGCGCGAGGGTGGTGGCCAGCACATCAAACTGTTGTTGCCAGTACTTGGTATAACGATTGAGCCACACGGCGGCGTCGAGCAAGGGGCCAGCGGCCAGGCTGCAACGACTGATGCGGCCGCTGCGCTCCTGCACGATGAGCCCGGCGCGAACCAGCACCTGGATGTGGCGCGATACACCCTGTAAGGACATATGGAAACGCGCCGCGAGTTCCGAGACCAGCAAGGCCTGGCCATCAAGGTCCTGCAGGATCTGGCGTCGTGTGGGGTCGCTCAAAGCCTGGAAAACGGCGTCAAGACGAGCCTCGGCTGCCAGCGAGTCCGGGCTTATCGGGGCAATGTTAGCCGCGCGTTTGGGCTTGAGCATGCTGTCAAACTATCAACGCTTTGGTTGATAGTCAACCAATTTGTTTATTGTTTGTTTGCGCCCTGGTTGCCGAGTGCACCCGCCATTGCAGGCCGCGCAAGCGGCGCAGCGCACGACCGTGTTTACGCTGGGCTTGGTTTCTCCAAGCAGACAAACACGGTCTTCACCAATAGATTTTTAAAGTACCGCTCGGGCAGTAAGCGCACCAGCAGGTGTAACAAGGTGTGTGTCCATTTTCGGCGTGGGGCATGAAAGCACACAGCATGTATCTGCAAGCCTAAACGCTGTGCGTTGTAGAACATGAAGTCTTCAACGTCTTCGCTATTGAAGTACCACTTATGGCGATCGCGAGGCGATTCGGGTGGTAGCCCGTAGCTCGCAGATCTGCTGCGCGCGCTGAGTACTTCCCGGGTTGTCGCGCGCCAGCAATTGGGCAGCGACACAATGATGTACTTGCTGCTCACGCGCACCAGATCGCCGAGTGCTGTGTGAAGTTGGTCGATATGTTCCAGAGTATCGAGACAGACAACGGTATCGAAGCTGTTATCGGCAAACGGCAGGGCTGTTGTTTCCCAGTCAAAGTCCGGCAGCGCGGCATTGTGTTTGTCGACCAGCTGCGCGTTTTTTTTCAGCAAATCCCGCAGGGTGTTGTGGCGACTGCCGACGTCAAGAATTGTGCCCTGTAGAAGCTCGCCAAAGCGTTCATTGATGACCCAATAACGCTGCTGACCGTCGCTGGAATAGTGCCGATGGTCGGTGTTGCTGCGCAGCGGAAATCGGTGCCGTTCCCGCGTTACCGACTGCAAACCGGCTTCGTCATAACGTCCGCCGTAATAATTGGCGTTGGCAAAACGCGATACAAAGCTTGGCATTTTATTAGTTTTGGTCTGTCGCATCGGGTTTGAATTCCATGTCTTGCCGCCAAGGCGGATCATCGGGCGGTCAGTTAATTTGCATAATCTCATTTGACGCAAAGGCGTGCTATCGACAGGCCCATGGGACAAACCGATAGACGCAGCGCGGACCGCGCGCTCATTATGGCGGGGCCGCCGCGGCCGGCGGGTGATCGGTGGAATTTCCTGGAACAGGCGTAAGGCAAGGGGGGAGCAATGGATATAGTCATTCGAGGTGGCACCATCATCGACGGTTCGGGCAGCGCGCCCTATGTCGGCGATGTCGGTATTGCCGGCGATCGCATCGCTGCGGTCGGTGTGGTCGCCACCCACGGCAAACACGAAATTGATGCCCGCGGCTTGCTGGTAACCCCTGGTTTTGTCGACATTCATACCCATTTTGACGGTCAGGCCACCTGGGATCCCTTGCTCGCGCCTTCATCACTGCATGGTGTGACCTCGTTGGTGATGGGTAACTGCGGTGTTGGGTTTGCGCCGGCACGCCGGGGGGCCGCTGAACATGCCTGGTTAATCAGTTTGCTCGAAGGGGTGGAAGACATCCCCGGCACAGCGCTGGCGGAAGGCCTGACCTGGGATTGGGAAAGTTTTCCTGACTATCTGGACGCCCTGGAACGGCGCAAGTTTGCTGTGGATGTGGGCGCGCAGCTGCCGCACGCAGCGCTGCGTGCTTACGTGATGGGGACGCGTGGTGCTGATGCCAACTGTCCAGCGCGCGCGGACGAAATCGCGCAAATGCAGCGCCTGGCAGTGGAGGCGCTGGAGGCCGGTGCGGTGGGCTTCACCACGTCGCGCACCCTCGTGCATCGCACTCGCGATGGCGAGCACATCGGTACTTACCGCGCCGCAACCGATGAATTGCTCGGCATCGCCTCGGCGCTGCGCGACACCGGTCGCGGCGCCATGCAACTCATCACGGATGCGTACCTGCTCGATGATGAACAGTTCCGCGACGATGAATTTGCGCTGCTCGAAGATCTCGCGCGGGTCACCGGTCGGCCGCTGTCCTTCACTGTGCAGCAGCCCGATACGGTAGCCGAGCGCTGGCGCGAAATATTTAACTTCATCGGTGCAGCCAATAAACAGGGCTTGAACATCAAGGGCCAGGTTGCACCGCGACCTATTGGGCTTATCCTCGGTTACCAGGGTTCACTCAATCCTTTTACCTACTGTCCGTCATTTCGCGCGGTTGCGAAGTTGCCCTTGCCAGCCCTGGTAGCGGCTTTACGCGAGCCGGCGCGCCGCCGAGCAATCCTCGATGAACACCCGCATATCAAGCGGTATCTGGTCGGCTTTGATTCCTGGCCGTGGCAGCGCTTGTTTCCGCTTGGCGATCCACCCGATTACGAACCGACAGCGGCCTCATCGGTGGCGGCGCTGGCTCAGACCAAGGGTGTGCCTGCCATCGAATATACCTACGATTTTCTGCTGGAGGGCGACGGCACGGCGCTGTTGTACTGCCCATTGCAGAATTTTGCCGGCGGCGATCTTTCCGTGGTGCGCGAGATGATGTCGTTTCCCCATACCGTGTTCGGGCTGTCGGATGCGGGCGCCCATTGTGGCGTGGTGTGTGACGCGTCCTTTCCCACCACCACCTTGGCCCTGTGGGGTGGCAAACGCCGCCAGGGTGAAGGCCTGCCGATTGAGTTCCTGGTGCACGGCCTGACGCGGCGTAATGCCGAGCAGGTCGGCTGGCTCGATCGCGGCCTGCTGGCGCCGGGTCTGTTGGCGGATATCAATATCATCGACTTCGCCGCACTCGAGTGCCGGGCGCCGCATATCGTGCACGACCTGCCGGCCGGTGGACGCCGGCTCATGCAGGAGGCCAGCGGTTATCGCCACACCATCAAACGCGGTGTGGTGACGTTTAACGATGGTCTGTCGACGGGCGCTTTGCCGGGCACTTTGGTGCGCGGCGCGACAACGGCCATTACAGCGCCGCGTTAAGCGTGCCCGCTTCCATGCGTCGTCATCGCGCTGGGGTGGCGCGCTTCGCGCAGCGTGAGTCCTCAAACGGGCCGCCGACCCGCTGCCACTGACCGGTCATGACCTGCGCGCAGACACGCTCGCTGCTGGACGTACTCTGCCACCAATACCACGGCGCCGGTGCGGCGGTGGTGCCAGCGCTGACCAGCAGCAATGTCAGGAAAATTGGGGTCAGATCAAATTTCCGCATGGAAACGGTAACCGCTGAATCATGCTTCTGTTCGGAAATTTGATCTGACCCCGATTTTCCCTGCGCTTCTTCGCCCAAATCGAACAGTACGCCGCGTAGCTACTGCTTACCGCCAACCTTCAGTCCGTGCGCGGCGGCGTAGGCTGCCAACGACTGGCCACGCTCAGTATACTGACGCAAATGCTCAGCGCAGAATTGTTGACGCGGGGTTAACGACGATACAGTCGACATCACGAGCTCCTTCACACAAAGGAGCTCACCGTGCCAGACTGATCAGGCGTTCGGAAGAATGTGGATGATGGAGCGTGTATGGACTCCTCCTCGTTTGCAAGCACTTTGCTCGATCGCGTCAAGGTACGACTGCCTACGTGTATCCGGTCTCGTTAGTGATGCCGTCA
>JAYUQF010000083.1:0-2125 GCA_043756885.1 Pseudomonadota bacterium | reverse complement strand
CACGTGTTATGGATAATCAAGCCGCATGCCCTGCCCTGCTGCAAGAAGACACCACCCGCCTGCTTGAGCGTTTTAACCAGGCTGTAGCGGACCACGCTGCGCCCGCGCTTGAGCCGCTCCTGCTTACGCAGATCGCTGCGGCTTTCACCAAGAGCAGCTTTATCGCGGAATACGCAATCCGGCGACCCGACGAATTTATTGATCTCCTCGCGGCGCCGTCCCTGGGTTTAACCCGCGAGCGTTTTGTTTACGACAGCTTACTCGGCGCCGCGCTGGCCCACTGTCATGAGTTCAGCGCCGCCCAGAGCGCCTTACGCACCCTGCGCCAGACCGAGATGGTGCGCGTGGCATGGCGCGATCTCCAGCTCGGTGTCAGCGTTGAGGTGGTGATGGCAGAGCTCAGCGCTTTTGCCGATGCCGTGGTCGCAAATGCCGTCGCCTGGTTGCATCGGCATCTCGAGCCGCGTTTTGGGCGCGCGTATAACGAACAAGGCACGCCCTTGAGCCTGTTGGTGCTCGGCATGGGCAAGCTCGGTGGCGGCGAGCTGAATTTTTCCTCCGACATCGACTTGCTGTTTATCTATGAGTGCGAAGGTGTCACGCGCGGTGGGCGCAAAAACATCCTGCACCAGGAATATTTTGATCGCCTCGGGCGTGAACTGATTGCGCTATTAAACGAAAAAACCGCCGATGGTTTTGTGTTCAGGGTCGACATGCGCCTGCGCCCGTTTGGCGAAAGCGGGCCGCTGACCAGCAATCTGGCCGCCATCGAACACTATTACACCGTCCATGGTCGCGACTGGGAGCGTTATGCCTTGATCAAAGCGCGCGCCCTGTGTGGTGACGAAGCCTGCCGTACAACACTCGACGCCTTGATTCGGCCGTTTGTATTCCGCCGCTATCTTGACTACGGCGCGCTCGATGCACTGCGCGAAATGAAAGCGCTGATCGACAGCGAAGCGAGCAGCGATGCATTGCGTGATGATGTCAAACGTGGCCGCGGTGGCATACGAGAAATCGAATTCACTGCGCAATTGTTTCAGCTTACCCGCGGCGGCCGTGAAGCACGTTTACGTCATCGTCAGCTATTGCCCACCTTGACCAGCTGCGGTGAATTGGGGCTGCTGGAAGCCGATGAGGTTACGCGCTTAAGCGCCGGCTACCGCTTTCTGCGCATGGTCGAACATCGTTTGCAGCAAGTGCGCGATGAACAGACTCACCGTTTACCACGCGACGATAAAGAGCGCGCACGTTTGGCGTTCGCGGCGGGCTGCGCCGATTGGTCGGTGTTTGAAGCCGAACTTACTCGCCATCGCCGCTCCACTCGCGCGCTATTCGAAGCGCTATTGAATGTTGCCGCTACGGGTGAAGGCGAGGAGCCGGCCGGCAAATCAAGCTGGCAGATGCTGTGGCTGCGTGCCCATGAAGACGAACTGGCGGCATGGCTGGTGCGGTGCGGGCGTGATGATCCGACCAGCTTGCTTGAGGTCATGCGCGACTTGAAGTCGGAACGTTTTCAATCGCGTTTGAGCCAACACAGCCGCGAACGGCTGGCGCGCATCATGCCGGTGTTACTGGAGATGATATGTACGCGCAAGGTATCGGACGAAACGGTGCTGCGTATTGCGGCACTGCTGCGTGCTATTGCCGGACGGAGCGTCTACCTGGCTTTTTTAGCCGACTATCCCGACGCGCTGGCCCGTCTTATCGACCTCTTTGCTGCCAGTGCGTGGATAGCGCAGCAGATTACCCGCTATCCGATCCTGCTCGATGAGTTGCTCGATGTGCGTGTGTTGTACGCACCACCCGATCAAGCGCGCCTGCAAACCCTGCTCAGCGAACAACTCGACGCGGCGGAAGATCTGGAAGCCGCCATGGAGACCCTGCGTAGTTTCAGAAACAGCCAGATGCTGCGGGTGGCGGCTAGCGATATCACCGGTCAGTTTCCCATTGCCGAGGTCAGCAACCAGCTGACCTACATCGCGCAAGCCTGTGTAGGCAGCGCATTGGTGGTGGCCTGGCACGACCTGGTGGCGCGTTTTGGCGCACCGCTTTGCATCGTGAACGGGGTGCGCCGTGCAGCCGGCTTAAGTGTCATTGCTTACGGCAAACTTGGCGGCTGGGA
>JAYUQF010000082.1:0-16001 GCA_043756885.1 Pseudomonadota bacterium | reverse complement strand
TGTCGGCCACACCGCCGTCGTCCGGCGGCGTGGTGATGCTGGAGGCGCTGAATATTCTCGAACATTTTAAGCTGCACGATCTAAGCACGGTTGATCGCATGCACGCCGTGATCGAGGCTATGCGTTTGAGCTATCGCGACCGCGCCGATTATCTTGGTGATCCTGATTTTGTCGAGATGCCCATTGCGCACCTGCTAGACAAAACCTACGCCACTGAGCTTGCCGGCAAGATCGATCTCGCCCATGCCACGCCCAGTGCCAGCCTGCCGCCGATCACGACCGACGACCCGAACCATCACACCACCCATTTTTCGGTGCTGGACAGCGCGGGCAATCGTGTTGCTGCCACGCTCAGCGTCAATTATCCCTTTGGCGCAGCCAGCGTTCCGACCGGCACCGGCGTGCTGCTCAACAACGAAATGGATGACTTTGCGACCAGCCCAATGACACCTAACGCTTACGGGCTGGTGGGTGGTTCAGCCAATGCGGTGGGTCCCGGCAGACGTCCATTGTCGAGCATGACGCCCACCTTTCTCGAAGGCCCCGAGCGCATTGGCATCCTCGGCACGCCGGGTGGCAGTCGGATCATCTCCATGGTGCTCATCGGCGTGCTCGAATTTGCCGACGGCGGCACGCCCGAACAAATGGTGAGCGCGCCGCGTTATCACCATCAATATCTGCCCGACCAAGTGGAATTTGAAACCGGTGGTCTCGACACTGCGACCCAGGCGGCCTTGGTCGCCAAGGGCCACAAACTCAATGAGTCCAAGCGCCGTTACGGCAATATGCACGCCATCACCTGGGACCGCGTTAGCGGCCAAGTGCAAGCAGCCAGTGATCCTCGCGGCGAAGGGCGCGCCGAAGTATGGACGCCAACACCGTAGATCCGAATTTAATCGGACAGGGATGGTGACACGCTCGGAATAGCGAGACCGAATTTGTCGGACCTATGGGACAAAACCTAGCCGTGCGAGGTTTTCAGCGCTGGCACTTGCCGCAAAAAAAACTCGAGCGTTGACCAATTACCTGCATAGCAATGGCGCTGCCACACACTTCACACGCTTCGCCCTCGCGACCATAAACCTTGAGGTTCTGGCTGAAATAGCCCGGTTCGCCGTCGTTGCGCATAAAATCCCGCAAGGTCGTGCCACCGGCTTCAATAGATTCACGCAAGACCGTCACGGCATGCAGGGCGAGTGCGTCGTAGCGCCCGCGACTCACCCGCCCAGCGGCGCGGCCGGGGCGGATGCCAGCGCGAAACAAGGCCTCACTCGCGTAGATATTGCCTACCCCTACGACGATGTGTGCATCCATCACGAAGTTCTTAACTGCCAGTGTGCGGCCACGGGATCGCTCGAACAGGTATGAACCGCTGAACAAATCATCGAAAGGTTCGGGCCCCAGTTTGTTTAACAACGCGTGCCCGGCCGGATCTTCGCGTGTCCATAACACCAGACCAAAACGCCGCGGATCGCGCAGCCGCAACACACGCTCGGTGCCAAATTCGATTTCCACATGATCGTGCAGCAGACGGGGTGCTTTGCGCGGCACGACGCGCAAACTGCCCGACATACCCAGATGGACAAGCAAGGTGCCGTGCTCAAAAACAAACAACAGATATTTTGCACGTCGTTCGACGGCATTCAGGCGTCTACCCACCAGGATACTGGCCAGACCGTCGGTCACCGGTTGTCGTAAGCGATGATCGTGAACATGCACGGCGGTGACTTTGCGTCCGCCCAGTAAAGGCAGCACACCGCGCCGCGTGGTTTCGACTTCCGGTAGTTCAGGCATGACGTCGCCGCCACCACAGCATGACGCCATTGAAGCCAAGCGCGAGCGGCAGACCAACACCAAAAAATAGGAATATCGTTACGCGCTGCCACAATGTCAGATCGAGTGTTGCATCCGGCACCCGTGGTAACGCGATGTCGATCAAGGCATCACCACTCGCCAGCCATTCGATCACGCGCCGACCAAACTCCATATTGCCAAGATTGCCGACATAGCTGTTGGAGATGAAATCACCATCGCCGATTACCATCACCCGTTGTTCATCGCCATTGGCACGCGCTTTGGTAAAAGCCAGCGCAAGAATCATCTCACCTTGCACTTCGTCGGCCCCATCAAAACCAACATTGCCGGCAAACGTGCCAGTTTCGTTCCACGCAAGCCCGCCGGTATGGGCCAGCACCTGCGCGTGCCAGTCGATATTTGGCTGCGGTAACAAACTCGCAGCGCGCGGAAAAACCACCGTCTGATGAAAACCCCCCAGTAATGGATGCGCGACCTGTTCGAGCGCCACCGCGTAGGCGGGATCGCGAAACTTGGTCAACCCGACCGGATCGACCACCGTGCCGGGTAGACGCGCAAAACCCAGCGCACGTTCGAGCGGCACGAGCGCGCTCTTAGCGTCGGGTTCGGTCAGCCACAACAGATTGCCCCCTCGCACGACGTAACGTTCAATCTCTTCAATTTCTGCCGCGACGTAGGCCACGCTCGGTGAGGCCAAAACCAGCACGGCGGTATTAGCCGGGATGTCCTGGGCGGCGCCGAGCGCGTACTCGCGGGCCTGCAAGCCGCGTTGTTTAAGCTCAGTGGCAAACAAAGACAGGTCGTGATTGGCCTCGCGCGCCACCCGCCGCTCACCGTTGTTGGCGAGGAACACCACATAGTGTTCTTCACCACGG
This sequence comes from Pseudomonadota bacterium, assembly GCA_043756885.1. GTDB lineage: Bacteria > Pseudomonadota > Gammaproteobacteria > JADJYF01. The sequence goes on along the minus strand of JAYUQF010000082.1, from coordinate 13,311 downwards.
ACCAGGCGCGCCATGCCGTTGGTGGTGGCGCTTTCGCTCAATTCATCAACCCGCTCGAAGCGATCGCCATATTGCAGCAGGATCTCGCCCAGGCGCCCGCGTCGCGCCTCAATGGCTTTGTCATCCTGACGGGGATCGACAAAACGCAATGTGAGATTGGGTTTTTCGCGGTGATAACGTGCGTAAAAATCCCGCACCGTTGTGCGTATCGCGGGCTGATCAGGCACTAAGGCCACGGCTTCCAGCGGCGCTGGAAGCATGGCCAGCACCTGCACGCTTTTAGGATCAAGTGAATTGCGCGCATCGCGTGAGACGTCGACGATCAGATTGTGATGATCGAGCGTGTACACACCAGTCACCACGGCGGCCAATAACACCACCGGCACGAGCGCAAAACGTAAACGCGAAAATGAACTCATGCGTAGCGCCGCGACCCTTCCACCGCCCACACCGCGACAACGGCGAACATCAGCGCCAAGCCGGCGAAATAAACGATGTCGGCAAGATTCAGTACACCCAGCGCGAAGCCACGCAGTCGCGCGAGCGTCGAAATGCTGCCCAGCAGGCTCGCATCGCGATCGAGACGTTGCGCAAATTCCGCCAGCCACAGTGTCAGCGATACCACCAACGCCAGCACGGCCGCGGCCACCGGTTGGCGGGTGAAAGCCGAGCACATCACGCCCAGACAGGCATGCAAGGTCATAAATAAGGCGAGCCCAAGCAGATTGGTTCCGTACACGCCGATGTCAATGGATGCGCCCCACAACAGGGTCAGCGGCATCAATCCGATGGCCACCCACAGCAAGGCCACCAGGCTCAATATCGCCGCGAGTTTTGCCAACACAATGTGTGATGAGGACGCGGGTGTCGAAAACAGGAAGCGCAACATACCGTCGCGTTTGTCGTTGGCAACGGCTTGCATGCTGATCAGCGGTGTCAGCAACAGTACGATTAAAGCGGCGCTGCCAAAATAACGCACTAGCAGTTCCGCCGTCACGCCGTTGGCGCGCAAGGATGTTTCATGATCCAGATACCGCACCATCAACAGCAGATAGAACAGCGCCATCAAGGCCGAGCCCACACACAACACCAGCCATGCCAAGGGTCGGCGAAAAAGCCGTTGCGCTTCGAGCTTGTATAAAGCGCGGAAAGAAGACATCAGGCCCCGCTTACCGAAGCGCGATATCCCGCGGCACCCGTCAGCGCCAAAAACCGTTGTTCAAGGTCGTCATAGTCAGGCTCGAGTTCGAGCAATCCCCAACCGGCGGCCACCGCGTGGGTGGCAAAGGTTTCTGCCGCAGCTTCAGAATCTGCCACCCTCAGCAGCCAGCCACGGCCATCAGATTGCGCTGCTGCAACGCCCGGTAGCGCAGCCAGCGCGGCGTGGCCGGGGTCATGACGCAGCCGCACCCGTAGCAGGCGTGCCGCCGAGGCCTGGGCATCATGGATCACGCGACCTTGATGCAGGATCACGATGCGCGTCGCCAGTGCGCGCACCTCGGGCAGGATATGGGTAGAGACGATTATGGCGCGCTCGCGGCCGAGATCACGGATGAGTTCGCGTACCTCGTGGATCTGGCCCGGATCGAGACCCGCGGTTGGTTCGTCGAGAATCAACACCCGTGGGTCATGAACTATCGCCTGGGCGATGCCGACCCGCTGCTGATAACCTTTCGAAAGATGGGCGATGAGCCGGCCGCCGACGTCATCGAGCCCGCAACGTTGCCGCGCCCTGGCCACGGCTCCCTGCACGGCATCGGTGTGCACTCCATGCAGTTGTGCGCAGGCGCTGAGGTAATCGTTGACCAGCATGTCGCGATAGAGCGGCGGAATTTCCGGCAGATAACCGAGCTTCGCTTTGGCGGCCAGGGGCGCGCTGGTCAAGTCGGCACCACAAATCTCGACCGTGCCGCTGGTGGCGGCCAGGGCGCCACACAGGATCTGCATGATGGTGGATTTACCGGCGCCGTTCTGGCCCAGGAAACCCAGGATTTCGCCGCGGGTCAGCACGATGTCGACATCGCACACGGCCTGCCGGGCGCCGTAGTAGCGGGACAGCCCGCGCGCCGCCAACAGGACCTCGTCGTTCATGGGCGGCTATTATTGGTGAGGCGAGGTAGCCTGCCAAGGCGCACGACGCGCACGCCGCCGATCATCGCCCCGTATACTGCGCGTCGACCTAGCCGCTGGTAACCCAAGCCGTGTCCGCCCCACTGTTTCCCATCATCGGTATCGATACCGGCGGCACCTTCACCGATTTTGTATTGTTCGACGGCACGTGTCTGCTCACCCACAAGGAACTCTCAACACCCAAGGCCCCGGAACAGGCGATCCTTGCCGGTCTGACGGCCTTGGGTGTACTGGGCAAGCCTGCGCGCGTCGTCCATGGCTCAACGGTGGCTACCAATGCGGTGTTGGAGGGCAAAGGCGCGCGCACGGTGTTTATCACCAACCATGGTTTTGGCGACCTGCTCAGTATCGGGCGCCAGGCGCGCGCCGCGCTCTATGACCTGACGCCGACCGCGCCGCCGGAACCCGTGCCACGGGAACTATGCCTTGAGACGGGTGGACGCGTTGGCCCCGATGGGGGTGTGGTCGAAGATTTATCCACAGCGCAGTTGGCGGCCCTGCGTCAGCAGGTCGAGACCCTCGCCCCGGCCGCCGTTGCCGTGTGCCTGCTGTTCGCATTCAAAGATGGGGCCTTTGAGCGCCGCATCGTTGACGCGCTCGCTGGCCTGCCCTGCTTCGTGTGTTGTTCGAGCGAGGTGCTGCCCGAAGTGCGTGAATACGAGCGCGGCATGGCGACCTGGCTCAACGCCTATGTCGGCCCCCTCATGCAACGTTATCTAAACGAACTGGCGTCACGTTTGAAACCTGCCCGCTTGGCGGTGATGCAGAGCTCGGGACTGTCTGCCGAACCGGCGTTCGCTGCCCACCATGGGGTTAACCTGTTGCTCTCCGGGCCGGCCGGCGGTCTACTTGGCGCCAAGTATATCGCCCATCAAGCGGGATGTGAGCGCCTGCTTACATTTGACATGGGCGGTACCTCTACCGATGTTGCTCTGGTCGAGGGCGAGCTCATTCTCACCACCGAGGGCCGCATCGGTCCCTATCCGGTGGCGGTACCGATGGTCGATATGCACACCATCGGCGCTGGCGGCGGTTCAATAGCGCGGGTCGACGCCGCCGGTTTGCTGCATGTCGGTCCGCAGTCGGCTGGTGCAGATCCCGGCCCGGCTTGTTACGGCCTGGGTGGGATCGCAGCCACCGTCACCGATGCGAACGTGGTACTCGGCCGGCTACCGGCGGGCCTGGCGCTGGGGGGGCGAATTTGTATTGATGCCGACGCCGCGCGCTCGGCAGTGGCGCGCATTGCTGACCAGCTTGGTGGCCTGTCTGTCGAGCGCACGGCCCGGGGCATCATCGATCTGGCGAACGATCATATGCAGCAGGCGCTGCGTGTGATCTCGGTTGAGCGCGGCATCGATCCGCGCGCTTATACCCTGGTCTCGTTTGGTGGTGCTGGTGGTTTGCACGTCTGCGCGTTGGCGAGCGCCCTTGATCTCAGTCACGCCCTGGTACCCGCCCACGCGGGGGTATTGTCGGCCTTGGGCATGACCGTGGCGCGACCCGGTCGCCACCTGTCCCAAACCCTGCGTCGGCCGCTGGCGGCCACCAGCGATAAGGATATCGACGCTGGTTATAGGCGTCTGGAACGCAGTGCCACCGATGCCTTGATCGCCGAAGGTCATGCCCGCACAGCGTTGCGCAGCCGGCGCACGGTGGACATCTGTTATGCAGGTCAGTCGTGGGCCCTGACCCTGTCCTGGCAGGCCCGGGAAACCCTGGCCAGCAACTTTGCCGCCGAACACCAGCAACGGTACGGGCACGAACTTCAACGCGAACTGGAGCTGGTCAATTTGCGCGTCGCGGTTGATGTCGAGACGGCAACGCCTGATATCACGGCCCGGGCGTGGGCGAGCGTTGTGCTACCGCCTGACAACCCTGCGGGCTTACCCGTGTATGCCCAGGCGCAACTCGTCCCCGGCGAGCGGCTGGCCGGGCCGGCTGTGGTGCTCAGTCCGGTTGGCAGTGCGTTTATCGACGTTGCCTGGTGTGGCCATACCGATGCCGCTGGTAACCTGCTCCTGGAAAAGGCCGTAGAGATCCCCACTGCGTATAAACTTTAAGTCTGTTCGGGCGCTACCGAGACTGGCGCCGGAAAAAGTAGGCGCGGCCTCATTTCAGTCGCTTGCGACCCACATTATTAACCAGGAAGATCTGGCCAAAAGTGTAGCAATCGCGTTAACGTGCGCCGGCACCTGGGTGGCAACGTGGACGATTATCCCGCTGCGCCCGGTTCCGCCTTAGACCAAACCCAAATGGGGAGCATCATGTTGTTAGGACTCGTGGTTATGCCGTGGTGGGGATACGCCCTCGTCGCGCTTGTTTTTACCCAAATCACCGCCGCCAGCATCACCATCTACCTGCATCGTTATCAGGCCCATCGCGCGGTTGATCTGCACCCGCTGCCCGCCCATTTTTTCCGCCTGTGGCTGTGGCTGACGACCGGCATGAATACTCGCGAGTGGACAGCGGTGCACCGTAAACATCACGCGGCGGTGGAGACCCTGGAAGACCCCCATAGCCCGGTCGCCCATGGTATCGGCAAGGTCCTGACCCAGGGTGCCGAGCTCTATCGCATCAATGCCAAGCGCCAGGACATCATCGATCAATACGGTTATGGCACCCCCGATGACTGGGTTGAACGCCGTCTCTATAGCGGTCATGACAGCCTCGGTATCGGCCTCATGATGACAGTCAACCTGGTTTTGTTCGGGCCGCTGGGCCTGACCATCTGGGCGATGCAGATGGCCTGGTCGCCGATTTTCGCGGCGGGCATTGTCAATGGCGTTGGTCACTACTGGGGCTATCGCAATTTTGAGACCCCCGACGCGTCCACCAACATCAGCCCCTGGGGCATCCTCATCGGTGGTGAAGAACTGCACAACAATCACCACGCCTTTGGCGGCTCAGCCAAGTTTTCGGTACAGCCCTGGGAGTTCGACATCGGCTGGATGTATATCCGCGTTCTGGAAACCCTCGGCCTGGCCACCGTGCGCAAAGTTGCGCCCGCTAGGCCGGCGATCGACATTGCCAAATCGGCGGTTGATTTCGAGACACTGAAGGCGGTGGCAGGCAATCGCTTGCACGTCATGGCTGACTACGGCCGCATGGTGGTGAAACGTGTGCACAAAGAAGAACTGCGCAGGGCGGGACCCCAGCTGCGCCCGCAGTTGAAACCGGTGCGGCGCTTATTACTGCGCGCCGACGAGCGCTTGAACGATTCCGAGCGTGGCACCCTGCGCGACGCCCTGCGCCACAGCCAGGCTTTGGCAGTGGTATACGGCTTTCGCCAACGGCTGCAAGACATCTACGAACAGCGGGCCGCCAGCCGGGAGAGCCTGCTCACGTTATTGCAGGACTGGTGCCAGCAGGCCGAGACCACCGGCATTGGCGCTCTGCACGATTTCGCGCAGACTTTGCGCGGCTACACATCCCACGGTGCGCCCGCCGTGTGAACGGGCTACCGGCCAGAGCAAAAAAAACCCCGCCTCGAAGGCGGGGTTTTTGTTTGCGGCCCGGGCAGGCGCGCAATTATTTGATTTTCGCTTCCTTGTACATCACATGCTGGCGGATGACCGGATCGAATTTTTTGCGTTCCATCTTATCCGGATGGGTGCGCTTGTTTTTGGTGGTGGTATAGAAGTGGCCGGTGCCGGCACTTGAGACCATCTTGATTTTATCTTGCATGACTTAAGTCTCCTAGACTTTTTCACCGCGTGACCGGATCTCTCGCAGAACCGTGTCGATGCCATTTTTGTCGATGATGCGCAGACCTTTGGTGCTCACACGCAGCCGCACAAAGCGTTTTTCCGCTTCCACCCAGAACCGATGGTGCTGCAGGTTGGGCAGAAAACGCCGACGGGTCTTATTGTTGGCGTGCGATACATTATTGCCGCTGACCGGCCGTTTTCCCGTAACTTGGCATACCCGCGACATGGTGATTTCCTGCTAAAGACCCGAAAAAGGGTTGCGAGTCTATCGACAAATCAATCTCGATCCAAGCGCGGGTTTCATCAGGCCGGTGCTGCGCCGAAGCAGGCAGCTCGTCAGCGCACCACTAAAGCATGCCCAGTGCCGCCATCGACACCGCTTCACGCTCCCCTACCACCAGATGATCGAGCACCCGCACGTCGACCAGCGCCGCTGCGTCAACAATGCGGCGGGTAATGGCAGCGTCCGCCGCACTCGGTTCGGCGACACCAGACGGATGGTTATGGGCCAGGATCACCGCCGCGCAGTTAAGCTCCAGGCACGATTTCACGATCTCGCGCGGATGCACCGTGGCACTGTCGATAGACCCGAAGAATAACTCGCGCAGCGCAATCACACGGTGTCGGGCGTCGAGAAACAGGCAGGCAAAAACTTCCCGCTGATAAGCCTTCATGCGCGATACCAGGTAATGGCTGGCCGCACCGGGATTCTCGAGCGGCCCATCACGCTGGAGCGTGCTGAAGACATAACGGCGGCCCAGCTCAAGCGCCGCTTGGAAGGTCGCAAACGTCGCTGCTCCACAGCCCGGCAGGCGCGCAAAATGGTCCCGACGCGCTTCGAGTAAGCCCCGCAATCCACCACATTCGACGAGCAGGCGTCGTGCCAGCGTCACCGCATCGCTGCCCGCTACGCCAGTTCGCATTAATACCGCCAGCAGCTCGGCGTCGGACAACATCTCGCAGCCGTCACGCAGCAGTCTTTCGCGCGGCCGATGGTCGGCCGGCCAATCCTTGATGGTCATCGTTTACCCCTCCTTGGGTTTCATTCCATGTTCGTCGCCAGTATATGGAAGCACGGCGCTTCCGGGTAATATCGCGACGCATGGAAGCCGTCACGCCGCTCACTGCTCTCGCTGCCCGCCGCGTTCTATTGATCGTGAGCGGCGGCATCGCCGCCTACAAATCGCCCGATGTCGTGCGTCGTTTGCGTGATGCCGGCGCTGAGGTGCAGGTCGTGATGACACCGGCGGCGAGCGCTTTCATTACCCCGCTCACCCTGCAGGCGGTATCCGGCCGCGCAGTGCGTAACGAACTTTTCGACAGCGCCGCAGAAGCGGCGATGGGCCATATCGAATTGGCGCGCTGGGCCGACGTCATTCTGGTCGCGCCGGCCACGGCGGACTTTCTCGCCCGTTTGCGTCTCGGCCTCGCCAACGATCTTGCCACCGCGGTCTGTCTTGCTTCGTTAGCGCCCATTCTGGCCGCGCCAGCTATGAATCAGCAGATGTGGAAACACCCCGCAACCCAGGACAATCTTGCGGTCTTACGCGCGCGCGGCCTGCGTTTTGCAGGTCCTGGTGCCGGGCTTCAGGCCTGTGGCGAAGTAGGGCCAGGCCGCATGCTGGAGGCCACTGAAATCTGTGTTGCAACGGCCGCCATATTTGAAACAGGTCTCCTCGCCGGGCAACGTGTATTGCTGACCGCCGGTCCGACCCGTGAAGCCATCGATCCGGTGCGCTACATCAGCAATCACAGCTCCGGCAAGATGGGTTACGCCCTCGCGAGCGCGCTGCGCAACGCCGGCGCCCGGGTGACGTTAGTGAGTGGCCCGACGGCCCTGACAGCCCCCGTCGGTATCACCCTGGTGAGCGTTGAGAATGCCGAGCAGATGTTCGATGCGGTCATGGCGAGCCTGCCCACTGACATTTTCATCGCGGCCGCAGCGGTGGCCGACTACCGTCCCGCCAATGCTGCCGAGCTTAAGATCAAACGCAGCAGCAGCACGCTCGATCTCCAACTGGTGGCAAACAAGGACATCCTGAAGTGCGTCGCCGCCACCTCTCCCGCGCCCTTCACAGTTGGCTTTGCCGCCGAGACTAATGATTTAGAACGCCATGCGCGCGACAAACTCGAAAACAAAGCCATCGATATGGTCGCCGCCAATCTGGTCGGGGGGGCCGGCCAGGGCTTCAACGCCGATGACAACGAATTGTTGGTGCTCTGGCGCGGCGGTTCGCAAAGTTTGCCACGCGACACTAAAACCCGACTCGCATATGCGCTGGTAGATGTGATTGCGGCCCGCTATGCCGCGCGACACGGCGGCGAAGCCCACGTGTATTGAAGGAGTTGAGCTTGTACACTTCCGACTTCATTTCAGGGGCGGTCCGTGCGCCGCACGAGCCAGGCGTGTAACAAATGAAATCTCCCATCAACGCGAGCAGTTACGCGGGATTGCTGGCGCGCCTGCCGCGTGCGCCCATTGCAGCACTGCTGCTCGTGCTGGTGGGCGGGATAATCTTCAAGTTTGTAGTCCCTTTGTTCAGTGACGACACCCACGGCGGCACGACTATCAGCCCCGCCTTCCAAAAGTTCTCTGACGAACTGGCGGTCAAGATCGCAAGTAGCCTCACGGTCTACCACCAGGCCCTGGATCAAATCGCCGCAAACCCCGACGTTGTCGTTGTTTTAGGGAGTGGCAGTGAAACATCGCGGGCCGACCTCGCTACGCAACTTAGCCCTAAGCTTGAGGGCGTGCTGGCCCTGCGCATCCTGCCGGCAGACTTCCGCGACACGATGCCCGCAGCGCATCCACCGTTGTCCTATGCTTCCATCTCGATGTTGAATCGCTCGCGCGCAGAAGCCAAAGATATACCCATGGAAGCACACCTCGGCGGCACACCGGACGAGCATCTGGTGATACTCAAGCGCATCACCGCGCCCACCGCGAATGGTAACAGCGCGCTCATCGGCTTCCTGCACCTGGCTTTAGATCCGAATGTCCTGCGCAAAGCACTAGCAGAAAATCCACTTAAACGCGCGTATCTCGAAATCCGCCAAGTGCCGGGTAACAGCATTGCAGCAAACGGCCTGAAACCGAGCGGCGACGTTCCGACCAGCAGCTCCCACATTCCCGATACACGTTTTATCGTGGCCGCAGCAAGCGAAGGTGCGGCCCAGGCGGGCAGTAGCAGCGACAGCGGTCCGGACATGCTGTTGCCGGTGTTGGCTTTGTTGTTGGCGTGCGGCGGCGCAATTGCTGTTCTGCTGGCGCGCCGACGTGGCGCCAGTGCCGCAACTTTCGCCAACGCCGACGCAGTGATCTATACCGGCGCTATCAAGGCCATCCTCGATGGTGCTCATCCCGGTCTCGAACTTTTGTTACCCGGCGTAAATCAAGGACCCGTCGCGGGCCCCATTCCCAGCTTCAGTGCCCGAGCCGGGCTTGAGGCCGACGACATCACAAAGATCAAGACCGCCGCGCACCCCCCGGTGGATGATAATCCGACCGTGCCCGGTGGTGCGGTTGCGGCCCTCGACATTGATCTGGATTTCAACCTCGATGGTGAGCTCGAAGACTTTGCTGTGGGCGATACCAAGGCCGGCACCTCCATCTTCCGTGCCTACGACATCCGCGGCATCGTGGGTGAGACCCTTACCGAAGAAATCGTCTATGAGATCGGCCGCGCCCTTGGCGCCGAAGCCGAGACACGTGGTCAAAAAACCATAGTTGTCGCCCGTGACGGCCGTCATTCGAGCGAGGCGCTAATGCAGGCGCTGACCAATGGTTTGCTGCAATCCGGTCGCGACGTGCTCGATATTGGTCTCGCACCCACGCCTGTACTGTACTTCGCGACCAATTTTCTCGACGCTCGCAGTGGCGTGATGGTTACCGGCAGTCACAATCCCGCACCGTACAATGGTCTGAAGATCGTGTTGGATGGCCAAACGTTATCCGGTGAGGCTATTCAGGCGATCCGCCGCCGGGTCGAAGCGCGCGATTTCATCGAAGGCACAGGCTCGCTGCAATCCACCGACATTGTCGCCGAGTACATCCGCCGCATCAGCGAAGAGATCCCAGTCTCCCTCGGCGATGCCCTCAAGATTGTTGTTGATTGTGGCAATGCTGTGCCGGGCATGGTCGCGCCGGCAGTGCTGCGCGCAATCGGCCACGACGTTGTTGAACTGTTTTGCGATCTGGACGGTGATTTTCCCAACCATCATCCCGACCCGTCTCAGCCCGAAAATCTCCAGCAATTGATCGACACCGTGCTGGAAGAAGGCGCCGATCTCGGGCTCGCTTTTGATGGTGACGGCGATCGTCTCGGTGTTGTCGACAGCGAGGGCAATATCATATGGCCCGACCGCCAGATGATTCTTTTCGCGCGTGACATTCTTGCCCGCAATCCGGGCGCCAAGGTCATCTACGACGTCAAGTGTTCACGTCATTTGCCGCTCGAAATCGTGGCGGCGGGCGGCGAAGCGATCCTGTCTAAAACCGGACACTCAATCATTAAAAACCTCATGCAGGAAACCGGCGCGTTGTTGGCCGGTGAATTGAGCGGCCATCTTTTTTTCCGTGACCGGTGGTACGGTTTCGACGATGCGCTCTACGCGGCAGCGCGCCTGCTCGAGATCCTAGTTAACAGTGGCAAACCGGTGGCAGAAGTGTTTGCTGGCCTGCCGGGCGGGGTAGCGACGCCTGAATTGCGTCTTGAAATGCCGGAAGCCCGTCATGCGCAGTTTATGGATCAGGTGATGGCGGCGACCGCCGAATTCGAATACGCCGAAATCAACATCCTCGACGGTATGCGTGCCGAGTTTGTCGATTCCTGGGGGCTCATCCGCCCGTCAAACACCACACCATGCCTGACCTTGCGTTTTGAAGGCGACGATGCCGAAGCGCTAGAAGACGTCATGGACCGCTTCCGCAAAATGCTCAAGAGTATCGACCCCAGCCTCAAGTTACCGTTCTGACATCCAACGCAGTTAGATGACGGGCCGCGCCGGCCCAAGCATGGAATCACCGATGACGCAAACCTCCAACGATGCGCTCAATGCAGCGCACGTGCTGACCGCGGCCCTGCCTTATATCCAACGCTATCAGGGTAAGACCATCGTGGTGAAATACGGTGGCAACGCCATGACCGAACAACGCCTGAAAGCGAGTTTCGCGCGCGATATTGTGCTTATGAAGCTGGTCGGCATACATCCGATCATCGTGCACGGCGGCGGCCCGCAGATTGGCGACATGCTCAAACGCATCGGCAAAGAATCGTTATTCATCGATGGCATGCGCGTGACCGATGCACAAACCATGGATGTGGTCGAAATGGTGCTCGGCGGGCTGGTCAATAAAGAAATCGTCAGTCTTATCAACGCCAGCGGCGGGCGCGCCGTAGGTCTGACCGGCAAGGATGGCCCCCTCATTATCGCGCAACAGCTGGGCACTGCGGCCGGCGCACCCAAGCTGGAACTCGGGTTTGTCGGCGAAGTGAGTGGTATCAACCGCAGTGTGCTGGACTTTTTTGCAGGCGGTGCTTTCATTCCGGTCATAGCGCCAGTGGGCGTTGGTAAAGACGGCGCATCGTTTAACATCAATGCCGATTTGGTGGCGGGCAAGATAGCCGCGGTCATGCAGGCTGAGAAGTTCATGCTGCTGACCAACACCGCCGGTGTGCTGGGCGAGAACGGGGAGCTCCTGGACCGCATCGACGCCGCAACCACGCGTCGACTCATCGACAACGGCACCATCGCAGGTGGCATGTTGCCAAAAGTGCAAACGGCGCTCGATGCAGTTGATGCGGGTGTGCGCCGTGCGCATATCGTCGATGGTCGTGTTGACCATGCGCTGCTGCTCGAAATATTTACCGACGAAGGCGTCGGCACGCTGATCGAATAGGCGTGAAAGGCCGCCGTAAGCAGCAGATCCTCGAGGTGCTCGCCAGCGAACTCGAGACTAAACCGGGCTCGCGCATCACCACGGCGGCGCTTGCCGCCGCCGTCGGCGTGTCAGAAGCGGCCTTGTATCGTCATTTCCCGAGCAAGGCGCGTATGTTCGAAGGCCTTATCGAATTTGCTGAGGACGTCATCTTCACCCTGTTCAATCAAATCATGAGCGAACAACGGGAAGCGCGCACACGCTGTTTCCATCTGACCATAGCCGTGCTGCGCTTTGCCGAGCGCAACCCGGGCATCTCACGGGTTTTAATGGGCGACATTCTGGTCGGTGAACACCAACGCTTGCGCGTGCGTGTGTTGAAGTTCTACACGCGGGTTGAGACGCAATTCAAACAGGTCCTGCGCGAAGCGAACTTCGGCGAGGCGGACAGTCGTGACGATGCGGCAGTGGCTGCCACTGCCGCAATACTGGTGGCGGTGGTGGTGGGTCGGCTGGATCAATTTGTGCGCAGTGACTTCATCGCCAGTCCTACCGCGGACTGGGACAGTCAGTGGCGGCTATTGTGTGCTGGCATTTTCCCCGCCCCGTAGTGGGCGGGGCCAAGGGTCTCAGCGGGCCGCGGCCGCAGGCGCAGTGCTAGCCGGCGTGCTGGCCGCAGATGACACAACCGGCACTGCCGCGGCGGTTTTGGCTGCGGGCGCAGCGACGCCCTTCAAGTTTCGGAAGCGGGCGATATCGGTATCAAAACGCCCCCGAATGGCTTCTTGTTCCTGGCGTTTGGTTGCAATGAATTTGTGGTTGTCGTTCAGCTGCCCACGCACGTTGTCGACGTTTTTTACGACCTCCACGGGTGGTTTCTCACCGCGCCTTTCAAACTCCGCGGCGCGCTCGATCATCTGATCCAGATTCTTCTGCAGCTTTACGAGGTGACTGTCCACCAGGTGGATCTGCGATTCGAGATGGGCAATCTGTCCGTCGCGCGTGAGGATCATGTCGTCTTCCGAGGCGAAGGTGTCGAGCAGCACGCGGTCCTGGGCGTCGCGCTTTTTACCCTCTTCGGCGGCAGCTTCTTTTTGCTTAACGGCGGCGCGCTCGGCTTCCAGTTCTTCCAAGGTTTTGGCGCGGCCCGTCGCGCCGACGGTGACCCCGAACTTGTCCTTGGTTTCACTGCCCTGTTGAGCATATTCCGCCGGCACAGCGTTCCCGCATTCCCGCACGCCATCCTTGTTATGCCAGCATTTGATGCGCCCGCCGCCGCCTGTCGGATTGGCGGCTTGCGCCGGCCCGATCAGAACCACGCTGAACAAGACGACCAGCGCCAAGCTCTGTCCCCCATCAAATCTTTGCGATCTGCGCATAGGTCACCTGTTTACCGTGATATCGCCGTGTGGCGAGTGTATCGGACAATCTTGATTTCGCCTGAACACTTAGCGACCGCCGCAAAATTAGTCGATCGGCTCGACATGCGCAGGCGCAGGATGGATGGTGTAGTTCCACTCGCCGTGGAAGTCATGGGGTTCGAGGTGTACCTGTGCAAGTTCTTTATCCGATACACGCCGGCCCTTGGCATAGATC
>JAYUQF010000081.1:0-2135 GCA_043756885.1 Pseudomonadota bacterium | reverse complement strand
GTCCGGTTATATAGAAGCGGCCGTGTCTTAAGTGAATGAGCTGTCGCGTGCGCGGACGCGCGCGCCGCTAAGAGCCTGGCGGCCGACAACTCGCGCCGGCACTGTTATACCGCAGCTTGGCGCACCTCCTGCCCCGCCCGACGCGCGACCGCTATCGGCCGCCTCGGAGCCGAGCCCACCCGAAAGTGTCGGTTACTGCTCGCGACGCTGATGTTAGCTTAGCGGTCCCCTGGCAAATGGCTGAACGCTGGTCAGGGGTCGGCCGGCGACACCCGTGCACGCCGAACTCGTTTACTGAACATACTCACCCATAACTTCAGGAAAGCTCCCATGGCCGCTACTCAGGCAATCCGCACACCCTCGTTCCCTTTTGACGACAGCAAGATCACCTGGCATCCATTTGTCGGTATCGACCACCTCGCCTTCTCGCTTTGCGACCTCGATGAAGAGCGCCAAGTCATCGACCTGATTGTGAAGTTTGAGCCCAATGAAATTGTCGCCATCCATACCCATATCGCCCAGACCAATATGATCATCATTCAAGGCGAGCTACGCATGTATGAGACCAACGGCACATTGAAGGAAATTCGGCCGGCCGGACGTTATTACCGCGGCAAGCGCGATGACACCCACAGCGAAGGTGGCGGCCCCGAAGGCGCAGTGGTGTTCTACAGCGTGCGCGGCCACGGCGTGGCCGAGATGTTGTCTATCCTGGACAAAGATTTGAAGATCCTGGCGACCCTCACCATGACCGATCTACGCGCGGTGTGGGAAGCACAGCGCGCGGCGGCCTAAAACAGGGCAGCGAGCTTAGCCTGCCCCGCCGGCCTTATTGCGCGGGGCACGCGGCAACAACGCGTTGCCAATAATCTGTTTCATGGTCTCAATCGACCCACCGCCAATGCGACACATGCGCGCATCAACAAAGGCGCGCGCGATGGGGTATTCGCTCATATAACCCCAGCCGCCAAATAACTGCAGGCAACGATCCATCACCCGCCCCTGTAATTCGGTGGTAACCAGTTTGGCCGCGGCGGCGTCGTTTGCATCAAGCTGGGCATATAAATGCAGTTCGACGCAGCGGTCGACAAAAACACGCTGGGTCAAGATCTCCGCATGCATGGCGGCGAGTTCAAAACGGGTGTTCTGGAAGTCAGCCAGAGTTTGGCCAAACATCTCGCGCTGAGCAACATAGTCCAAGGTCCAACGCAGTGCCGCCTCGGCGCTCGCCACGGCCCGGATGGCCTGGATTAAACGTTCCTGGGCGAGTTGGGTCATGAGCATGGCAAAACCACTGCCCTGCGTGCCCAGCACATTACTCACCGGCACGCGCAGATCGCTAAAAAACAGCTCTGCGGTGTCCTGGGCCTTACAGCCGATTTTTTCGAGCTTACGGCCACGGGTAAAACCGGGCCGGTTGGTCTCGACCAGAATCAAGCTCACACCTTTGCCACGCGCCTTGGGATCGGTTTTGCAGGCCAGTAGCAAAAGATCTGCGCTGTGGCCATTGGTGATAAAAACTTTCTGGCCGTTGATGACATAGTCGTCGCCATCACGCAGCGCCTGGGTGCGCATCGCCTGCACATCACTGCCACCTGACGGCTCACTCATGCCCAGTGCCGCCACCACGGCGCCACTCGCCATACGAGGCAGCCAGCGCTGCTTTTGTTCTTCGCTGCCAAAATCCACCAGGTAAGGCGCGATGATGTCCGATTGCAGGTAAAACGTCGGGCCGGTGGCGCCGGCCTGCGCAAACTCCTCAACGAGTATGGTGCTGTGGAGGAAATCGCCGCCCATGCCACCGTAAGCTGCGGGCACATTGCAACACAACAGGCCCAGCTCACCGGCCAACGTCCATAGCTCACGCGGTACCTGGCCGGCATGTTCCCAATCCAGATGATGCGGTGTGACATGCTCAGCGATGAAACGTTTTACCGTGACTCGAAACAGCTCGTGCGCGGGGCTGAATATCGTGCGCGGGATCATGGTCTCAGCATCCGCTCCAGTTCGGTTTGCGCTTCTGTGCAAAGGCCTGGGCGCCTTCGCGGGCATCGGCCGAACTGATCACCGGCCCGGTAATGGCTTGCTGGCGGGCAAACATCTCGTCCAAAGGCCAATCGCGCTGTTCAACAATC
>JAYUQF010000080.1:0-2137 GCA_043756885.1 Pseudomonadota bacterium | reverse complement strand
TCGTCCCCGGCTCGCCGCGCTGGTCGTGCTGGTGTTGAGCGGTTGCAGCGCGCCGCCCCCGCCGGTCCCGGGCCCACGACCCGTCGTAGTCGAAGCGCCCCGCCCCTTGCTGGGTCCTGGCGCAGGCGAGGCCTTACCCGGCGCCATCCACGCGCAGGTGGAAGCAGACCTGTCCTTTCGTGTTGCCGGCAAGGTCGCGGCGCGCAAGGTCGATATGGGCGCCCACGTTGAACGTGGCACGGTTCTGGCCGTTCTGGATCCAGTCGACGCACGCCTGAACCTGGCCAACGCAAGCTCCGGTGTAACGGCAGCAGAAGCTGATCTGAGCCTGGCCAGAGCCGAACAACAGCGTTACCAGGACCTGCGCGCGCGCAGTTTTGTCGGCCAGTCGCAACTCGATCAGCGTGTCAATCTCACCCGCCTTGCCGAAGCACGTTTAAGCCAGGCCAAGAGCCAGCATGATCTGGCCGCCAACCAGTCCCGCTACACACACCTCACCGCCGATGCGGCCGGGGTGGTGACCCAGATCATGGTTGAGCCCGGCAATGTCGTCAGCGCGGGTCAGCCCGTACTGCGCTTTGCCGCCGACGGTGAACGCGAAGTTTATGTCAGCGTGCCCGAAGGCCGCGTTGATGCGTTGCGCCAAACCACGCGCATCGCGATCGAAGTCTTGAATAACCCCGGCCGACACTATCAAGGGCGGGTGCGCGATATCGATCCCCAGGCCGACACCGCCACGCGCACCCATCTGGCCCGCGTGACGGTGGTCGACGCCGACGAACATGTGCAACTGGGTGCCACCGCAACCGTCATGTTGACTGCCATCACCACCGCGCACAGTTTTCGTTTGCCTGCTGCCGCACTGGGCAACATCGCAAGCGGCAAACCCGCTGTCTGGCGAATTCATCGCAGCGACAAGGGCATGACCGTTGAAGCGGTGCCAGTGGAGGTGCTGCGCTACCTGGACGGTGAAGTGTTGATCAGCGGCCCCTTGAGCACCGAGGACCGTCTGGTGACGGCCGGCGTGCATCGCCTCAGCGCCGGCATGGTGGTGCAGGCGATCGAACGCACCGCCAAAGCCGCGTTGTAGCTCGATGTCACGCTTTAATTTGAGTGCCTGGGCGCTCGCCAATCGCTCGCTTGTCACCTATTTCATGCTGCTGCTGGGTGCGCTGGGGGTGTGGTCCTATTTCCAGCTTGGTCAGTCGGAAGACCCACCCTTTACGTTCCGCATCATGGTCGTGCGGACCACTTGGCCCGGTGCCACCGCGGACGAAGTTGACCGCCTGGTCACGGACAAGATAGAGGCCAAGCTGCAGGAGTTGTATGCGCTGGACTACCTGCGTTCTTACTCGCGTCCGGGTGAATCGCAGATCTTTGTGGTCTTTCGCGAAGATCTGCCCGCCCGCACCATGCCGGAAAACTATTATCAGGTGCGCAAGAAAATCGGTGACATTCGCCATACCTTGCCACGCGGCATCATTGGCCCGGCGTTCAACGATGAATTTGCCGACACCTTTGGCAATATTTATGCCCTGCAGGGCAAAGACTTCACCTACGCCGAGTTGAAAGACTATGCCGAGCGCGTTCGCGATCGGCTGCTACGTATTCCCGATGTTGCCAAGGTGCAGTTCCTGGGTCTGCAGGAAGAACGCATTTACATCGATATGAGCAATAGCCGCCGCGCCCAACTCGGTATCCCACCGCGCCTGATTGCCGACACCATCGCAGCCCAGAATGACGTGGTGAGCGCCGGCTCGCTCGATACCGCCACCGACAAAATCTACGTGCGTGTCAGCGGTGGCCTGAGTACGGCGGACGAAGTGCGCAATTTGCCCATACGCTACGCGGGGCGCACGTTTCGTGTTGGCGATGTGGCAGAGGTTTATCGCGGTTACGAAGACCCACCGGCACCGCGAGTACGTTTTAACGGGGAGCCTGCCATCGGCATCGCAGTGTCGATGGAACAAGGTGGCGACATCGTACAGCTCGGCAAGCGGCTCGATGCTGAACTCGCGTTGTTAAATACCGGTGTGCCGCTCGGCATGAGCCTGCACCGCATCGCCGATCAGCCGCGTGCGGTCAGCGATTCAATATCTGAGTTTGTGCGCGCACTCGCCGAAGCCGTCGTGATCGT
>JAYUQF010000079.1:0-2138 GCA_043756885.1 Pseudomonadota bacterium | reverse complement strand
GCGGCGCACAGTCAATTTTCACCTGCGCGTTTGACGAAGCCTTTCAATTGCCCACCGAACAGAGCGCCGAACTGGCACTGCGCACCCAACAAGTGATTGCCTACGAGAGTGGCATCGCCGATTCGGTTGACCCGCTGGGCGGTAGCCACTATGTCGAATACCTGACCGATGAAATGGAAGTCGCTATCGAAGGTGTGATCAAGGAGATCGCCGATTACGGCGGGGTGGTCAAGGCCATCGAGGATGGGTATCTGCAGCGACGCATTGCGCGCAGTGCCCACGAGCGTAAATCGCGGGTCGACAGCGGCGATAGTGTGGTGGTAGGTGTCAACCGGTTCCGCAACGAGCGCGAAAACAAAGAAGTGGGTGAAGTGTTCAGCAGCAGCGCCGCGGCCTCGGCAGCGGTTATCGCCAAGTTTGAAAAAATCCGTGACGAGCGCGATAGCGCTAGTGTCACACGCACTCTTGCCGCGCTGGACCGCGCCGCGCGGGACAATAAGCAGAACCTCATGCCCTATCTCGTCGACTGTTGCCACGCTTATGTCACCATCGGTGAGATGGTCGAGCAGTTGAAGGCTTTATGGGGTGAATTCATTGAACCGGTGAAGCTGTAATGACGGGCATACTCAAAGGCAAGCGCATCCTGATCGCCAAGCCAGGTCTCGATGGCCACGATGTTGGCGCCAAAGTCATTGCGCTCGCGCTGCGTGATGCTGGCGCGGAAGTGATTTATACCGGCTTGCGCAAAACCCCCGATTACATTGCGCGTGTTGCGGCCGAAGAAAACGTCGACGCGGTGGGCTTGAGCATTCTCTCCGGTAGCCATCTGGAGTTGGTTAAGCTCACCGCCGAAGCGCTTAAGCGTGAGCATGCCGATGATGTCGCGTTGTTTGTCGGCGGCACCATTCCGCGCGGTGATTGGGATGGCCTGAAAGCCAGTGGTGTCGACTGTGTGTTTGATAGCGAGATGAGTCTTGAACAGGTGGTCGCTGAGGTCGCGCGGAGGCTGACGTGACGGCACCCGCATCGGCGCGCGCGCCGATCAATCGCCGCGCCCTCGGACGGGCCTTATCGCGCATTGCCGATGCGACGGTGGCCGAAGCCCTGGCGGTGCTGGAAGGCGAGGCTCGCCCCAGCAGTGACGTGTGGCGTTGTGGTATCACCGGGCCGGCGGGTGTGGGCAAAAGCTCGCTGGTCGGTCGTTTTGTCAACGCACGCCTTGCCCACCAGCGGCGTGTTGGCGTGGTTGCCATCGATCCCAGCAGCCCCTATACCCAGGGCGCGATACTGGGTGATCGCATCCGCATTGATGCCCACGGCGACGATGCTGAACTGTTTGTGCGCTCGCTCGCCAGTCGTCGCGCACGGGACGGGCTGGCTGACAATATCGCCAACGTGCTGGCGCTGCTCGAAGCCCACGAGTTTGACGATGTGATCGTCGAGACCGTCGGTGCGGGCCAATCACAATACGAAGTGCGTGAACTGGTCGATACCCTGGTGGTGGTGTTGATGCCCGGTGCTGGTGACATGGTACAGGCAGTCAAGGCCGGCATTCTCGAAACCGGTGACATCTATGTCATCAATAAAGCCGACCGGCCAGGCGCCAAAGAAATGGTCGCAGAAATCGCCTCGGTGCTGCGCCACCCCGAGGGTCCCGACGCGTGGTTGCCACCGGTGGTATTGGTCTGCGCCTTAAGTGGTGACGGTATTGCGGATCTCGACGTGGCCGCACAAGCCCATCGCGCCTGGCGCGCACGCCATGAAGACAGGCAGGCCGCGCTGGTGCAGCGTCGTCGCGCCCATGTTCGTGCGCTAGTGGCGCGGCGCCTGGCCGAAGTGGTCGATACCAGCGATGCAGCGTTGTGGGACGCCGACGTGGCCAGCGCCTATCATGCCGTAGTGGCCGGGCTCGCTTTCGCTGTCAAAGAATAACGGGCGCGGGTGACTTGCAGCGAGCCACGGCCGATCCATCTTCGTTATCAGAACGTAGATTGCTCTTTTCCTTTGCGCGGCTCAGCCAGCGTTAGTTCGGAGATTTTTTTTGTTTAGTTACGTCGATAAATCGATTCGTATTCAACTGGAACACGATCGCCTGTTGGTCACACTCACCCGCGCGGCAGAAATAGTTGACGCCA
The DNA here is from genome assembly GCA_043756885.1 of Pseudomonadota bacterium. Lineage (GTDB taxonomy): Bacteria > Pseudomonadota > Gammaproteobacteria > JADJYF01. The sequence goes on along the minus strand of JAYUQF010000079.1, from coordinate 3 downwards.
ATG
>JAYUQF010000078.1:0-5532 GCA_043756885.1 Pseudomonadota bacterium | reverse complement strand
GTCAGCCGAAATCTGCGGACCGGTTAACATATTGAGCCCGATACCGCTCCGTTATACTGCCCCACGCTCATATTTTGCGTCTGCTTGCTTGCCCTCGCTCCGGGTTGCATGGGAGCGCCGGCGCCGCTGACTGGAAGGAAGATTCATGCCCGTCGATATCGCGCAGCTGCTGGCCTTCGCCGTCAAGAACAATGCCTCCGACTTGCATCTGTCGGCCGGGGTGCCGCCGATGATCCGCGTCGACGGCGACGTGCGACGCATTAACGTCCCGGCTCTTGATCACACCACGGTTCACGATCTCGTCTACGACATCATGAACGACAAGCAGCGCAAGGACTACGAAGAATTTCTCGAATGCGATTTTTCGTTTGAAATTCCCGGCCTCGCCCGTTTTCGCGTCAACGCTTTCAATCAAAACCGCGGCGCTGGTGCGGTGTTCCGTACCATTCCCTCGGAAATTCTTTCCCTGGAAGACTTAAAAGCGCCAGAGAGCTTCAAGGGCATCGCCGACTACCCGCGTGGTGTGGTGCTGGTAACCGGACCCACCGGCTCCGGTAAGTCCACCACCCTGGCGGCGATGGTCAATCACAAGAACGAAACCGAGTACGGGCATATCCTCACCATCGAGGACCCCATCGAATTTGTCCACCAATCCAAAAAGTGCCTCATCAATCAGCGTGAGGTTCATCGCGACACACTCGGCTTTAACCAGGCTCTGCGCTCGGCTCTGCGTGAAGATCCCGACGTCATCCTGGTTGGCGAAATGCGCGATCTTGAAACCATCCGCCTCGCGCTGTCCGCTGCCGAGACCGGTCACCTGGTATTTGGCACTCTGCACACCAGCTCGGCCGCCAAGACCATCGACCGCATCGTCGACGTCTTCCCGGCGGAAGAAAAAGACATGGTGCGCGCGATGCTGTCGGAATCGCTACGCGCCGTCATTTCACAATCACTGTTAAAAAAGGTTGGTGGAGGACGCGTCGCTGCCCATGAAATCATGATCGGCACACCGGCCATCCGCAACCTCATTCGCGAAAACAAAATCGCGCAGATGTATTCCGCCATCCAGACCGGTCAGCAATATGGCATGCAGACCCTCGACCAATGCTTGCAAGGCCTGGTCGCTAAAAACCTGGTGACTCGCCAGGAAGCGCGTCTTAAAGCAACCAACAAAGACAATTTCTAGCCCGAGCAAGACCACAAAAACGCTCAAGGTTGATTATGGGGTCCATGGTGGTCCCGGGAGATCGAGATGGAACGCGACCAGGCTATTAAGTACATGCGAGACCTCTTGACCCTCATGGTCGAGAAAAAGGGTTCGGATCTATTCATCACCCGTGACTTTCCGCCGGCCATCAAGATCGACGGCAAAGTCACCCCGGTCTCCAAGACCAAGCTTACCCAGGACAATACCAAAGCACTCTCCTACGCGGTCATGAACGACCGCCAGATCAAGGAATACGAAGCCACCAAAGAATGCAACTTCGCCATCGCGCCCACTGGCATCGGCCGCTTCCGCTGTAACGCTTTTATCCAGCAGGGATCCTGCGGCCTGGTGCTGCGCACCATCGAAACTGACGTACCGACCATCGAAAAACTCGGTTTGCCGAGCGTCCTAAAAGAAGTCGTCATGACCAAGCGCGGGCTGGTGATCCTGGTCGGTGGCACCGGTTCAGGCAAATCCACCTCGCTGGCAGCAATGATCGATTATCGTAATGCCAATTCTTACGGCCACATCATCACCGTCGAAGACCCCATCGAGTACGTGCACCCCCACAAAAACTGCATCATCATGCAGCGCGAAGTGGGTGTGGACACCGACGATTGGGATATCGCACTGAAAAACACCCTGCGCCAAGCGCCTGATGTCATCCTGCTTGGCGAAATCCGCGATCGTCAAACCATGGAATTTGGTATCGCATTTGCTGAAACCGGTCACCTGGCCATGGCGACTCTGCACGCCAACAGCTCCAACCAGGCGCTTGACCGCATCATCAACTTCTTTCCCGAGGAACGTCGCGCGCAACTGCTGATGGACTTGTCCTTAAATCTCAAGGCCGTCATCTCGCAACGCCTGATGAAAAAAATAGACGGCAAAGGTCGTGTTGCCGCCATCGAAATTTTAATGAACTCGCCCCTTATCTCCGACCTCATTCTCAAGGGCGAAGTGCATGGCATCAAAGAAATCATGTCCAAGTCCAACGAACTTGGCATGAAAACCTTCGACCAGGCACTGTTCGATCTTTACGAGGCCGATCACATCTCTTTTGACGACGCTATCCGCAACGCCGATTCCCAAAACGAGCTCAGGCTGCGAATTAAACTCGAAGGCAAGGCCGCGCGCGGTCGCAATCCCCTCGAAGATGCCGCCGGGCTCCGTCTCGAAGAGACCGAAGAAGAAACCGGCTTCCTGCGCTAACCGTAATTCGCCCAGCCTGGAGCCTCCATGGATATCACCCCCTATCTGCAACTGCTGCGCGACAAAAACGGATCCGATCTGTTTTTCACGGTTGGCGCACCGGTCAAGATAAAAATTGAAGGCACCATCAACTCGGTCGGTAAAACCCAACTGATCGGCGAAGTTGTTAAGGCGGCTGCCTACGGCATCATGAACGACCGGCAGATCCAGTCCTTCGAAGAGACCATGGAATGTGACTTCGCCGTTGCATTGGCCGATAAATCTGCGCGCTTTCGTGTCAACGTCTTCCGTCAGCGCGGCGAAGTAAGCATGGTCTTGCGACGTATTCCCGCCGAGATCCCTGAGATCTCGGCGCTCGGTCTACCGGATATTCTTTCCGAGCTTGTCATGGCCAAACGCGGTTTGGTTCTCATGGTCGGTGCGACCGGCTCAGGCAAATCAACCACGCTCGCCGCCATGATTAACGAACGCAACCGCGCCATGAGCGGCCACATCCTCACGATCGAAGACCCAGTCGAATTTTCGCACCCTAATCTCAAGTCCATCATCAATCAGCGCGAAGTCGGCGTTGACACAATGAGCTACCGCAATGCACTACGCGCTTCACTGCGCGAAGCGCCGGACGTCATCCTGATCGGCGAGATCCGCGACCGGGAAACCATCGAAGCGGCACTCGAATTGTGCAACACCGGTCACCTCGCGATATCCACCATGCATGCCAATAACGCCAATCAGGCGATGGAACGTGTCATCAACTTGTATCCCCATGACATGCACAAGCAGCTGTTTATGGATCTCTCTTTGAACCTGCGCGCTGTCATTTCCCAACGACTGGTCAAAGCCGTTGACGGCAAACGGTGCGCTGCAATCGAAGTCATGGTCAACACGCCGCACATCGCAGACCTCATCCTCAAGGGCGAAGTTTATGCAATCAAAGAAGCCATGGAAGGCAGCGGTCAACGCGGAATGCAGACCTTCGACATGGCCCTGCATGCGCTGTTCAAAGAAGAACGCATCACCTTGGAAGAAGCGCTGAGCAACGCGGATTCGCGCACGAACCTCGAGGCCAAGATTAACTTTGGATAAAGCCGTTAGCCGTGGAGCACGTACGCGCCGCTCAACACCGACCTCCCGCAAGAGCATGGCATCAGCCGTCCCAGCAAGAAGAACGGTAACTGACGCAATTCTCCATGTCATCGAGCAACTAAGTCCAATTCGCACCTTTTGGCTAGGCGAGTATTTCTTGCCGATCAAGAAGTTGCCAATGTCACCAGTTTTCCAAGAAAAATCCTTACCTCGCCGACGCAGAAAATCGCGTCACTTTGATTGAATTTGTTGCGTCCTGGTGACGTACACTGGATGTTAGGCGTCATTTGAAAAGCCATGCAGAATCTCGACGTGAAATCCGAATCGTTTGCGGTCGCCTATGCATATGGCTGGAGGGCATTCAGTCAGTCAAGTCGTGCGCATTCACCCCATCCCAAGAGCCAACAGCACGTTCGATCGTAAACCTACTGAAAGATGCGCGATCGAAAAATGGAGACCCGCTGTGTGCCACCATACGTTCTCGATGGGGACCAGCGCCGTAGGCAAAATTCGCGAGGCTTTCCGCCGATTTCCAGACACTAATCGTGATCGCGTCACCAAGTGATTCGTCGGGTCCGAACAGCCTTCGAAAGAGCAATCCGTTCGAGCATCCCATCTCTGCTCCCACAGACACCGTGTTCTTAATGAATCGTTGGAGTCTGGTGGCAGAAGGAACTGTACCCGGGGCATACCCTGCGGTCGTCATGCTGAGTATTGGGCCGGTAATGCCTTCGGGAGTATCGACTCGGAAGACCGTTCCGGGGTTGGCGTCGTCGAGCCAATTGAGCGAGCCCCTGTGAACGGTGGGTATCAATAGCAAATGCAGCACGTCGATCACATCCGCCGCATCGAGCATGAGGTTCTCGCGAATTTCGAACGCAAGTACCGCATCAGAGACCTCCGCGAACAATCCGACGACCAAAAATGCTGATGCTTCGTCGGACACAGTCCCTTCCATGGTGAGATTCTCCGGTCGCAATGACCAATAGCATGCGCCGGCGGGAATTGCGCGCGCACGGATCTCTCCGACCCGGCGGGCCTTGGAAAGGCGGAATAGGCTGAGCGTCATGCGAGCCACTGCACCGAGCATTAGCGTTCTCCTGGACGAGTCGCCATTAAACAATATTCCTTCTCACGCCTAGCCCGCGGGCATTTGGCACTGCACCAAGAACTCCGAATCAGGCCCCTGATGAAACTGGCGCACCTCAGGACTCAAGATGTCCCATGGCTGGGCGCTGCTAACCCATGACGCCGCCTGTGGCTTGAACCAACTTGGGTCGTCCAGGCTACCCGCCAACACGCCAACGATGTTAGGCCACACACTCGCCGTGAGCAGAACGGGCGCGCCGCATACCGGACAGAATTTACGTGTGACGGTTCGGCCTCCGGAGGCGCTTACGCTATATTCCCGGACCACGCCAACACTGGAAAGCGACGCCGATGGTACGTAAATCATCGGTGCAAATCCGCTCCCTGTCGCGTGCTGACAGTCCCGGCAATGACACTTCCACAATAGCAAAGGGCCAGCCGTGCACTCATAGCGAACCTCTCTGCAGGCGCAGGCACCCGAAAATCCCTTCGACATCGTGATAGCCCCCCGCTCCGCGCTGTGAGACCACAATACTGCTCCCGTTGAGCGTAGGAAATATAGCCATTCTTTTGTGCTTAATCGAGTGTTAGCAATCTAGAATTCCTATATCTTCGACATGCATGCGGTTGGATGCCAGAGCTTGCCTTTTGCAGTTCATCGATGCGCGCAATAGTCTAGGGCGGTCGGGAGAGGTCGGAACCCGGAAAAACTGAACGCCAAGGTCGTGAGGTCGGTTAGCATTGAAAGCGCACTATCAGAACGCGTTCCCAAGAATGACGCCTAACCAGCCAATGGAGCGGACGCTTCCGCGCTGCGCGCTTCAGCGCCGCTCATCGGCGCGTTAGGCGTCGGCGGGTTTAGCGTGAGAGTAGCGTGACTACAACAAATCCGAATCGTTGTAGTTCCCTGGGCTTTCGCCGATTGTTCGCGCGTGTTC
>JAYUQF010000077.1:0-5533 GCA_043756885.1 Pseudomonadota bacterium | reverse complement strand
TCCATTGCCTCGTTCTCCACGGGTTCTCAGGCGACCAGCTTGACGTAGATCGGTTCGCGCTCACCGTTCTGCACGATTTCTATCATGGTCTCTTTCATCAATTCCAAAATCGCCATCAAGGTCACAACGGCGCCGGCGCGGCCTTCGTCAAAGGAGAAAAAATCGTGAAATGCGGTGAAGACGTCGCGGCGGGCCATCGCCAGCACGCGCGACATACGCTCGCGCACCGACAGCGCCTCGCGCTTGATACGGTGGTCGGCGAACATTTCAGCCCGGTGCAGTACATCACGAAACGCATCGAGCAACGCGTCGAGCGTCAATTCAGGTAACTCTTTAAAAGCGCTGACACGCTCGAATTCCACCACTACCGGATACCACTCGCGCTCCATGCGCGGCAACAGTTCGATGTCCTCGGCGGCTTTTTTGTAACGTTCGTACTCCTGCAAACGCCTGACCAGTTCGGCCCGCGGATCGCCTTCTTCGGCTTCTTCGTTTTTGGGGCGGGGCAACAACATACGCGATTTGATCTCGGCCAGCATCGCGGCCATCAACAGGTACTCAGCAGCGAGTTCGAACCTCATCTCTTGCATGAGGCCGATATAGGTCATGTACTGTTCGGTGACACGCGCAATCGGGATATCCAGGATATCGAGGTTCTGGCGCTTGATCAGATAAAGCAGCAAATCGAGCGGCCCCTCAAACGCTTCGAGGAAAACCTCCAAGGCATCGGGTGGGATGTAAAGATCGCGCGGCGGTTCGCTGAGGGGCATGCCCTGCACCACCGCAAATGGCATTTCGGCCTGACTGGGCGGCTGCGGCGGGGGTGAAGCGGCCGCTTGTTCGTCAGCGATGCTATTCATCCTAGCGGTACACCAGATTCATGACTTGCCGCACATCATCAAGTGTATCGCGGGCGACACTGCGCGCCGCTTCGCAACCCTCGTCGATGATGGCCCGCACTGTTTCGGGATCTGACAGGAACTCCTGGCTACGCTCGCGGATCGGTTGCTGCTCTTTAATCACGGCATCGATCACCGGCTGTTTGCAGTCCAGGCAGCCAATGCCCGCCGTGACACACCCTTCGCGCGCCCAGTTACGTACTTCTTCGCTGGAATAAACCTCGTGCCACTTCCAGACTGGGCACTTGCGCGGGTCGCCCACATCGGTGCGGCGCACACGCGCCGGATCGGTCGGCATGGTGCGCAATTTCTGGCTTACCGATTCTGGGGCTTCGCGCAGACCGATAGTGTTGCCATAGGACTTCGACATCTTTTCGCCATCAAGCCCAGGCATCTTTGATTCTGGCGTCAATAGAGCGTGGGGTTCGGGCAGAATGACTTTACCGCCACCCTCCAGGTAACCGAGCAAACGCTCCCGATCGCCGATGCTGATATTTTGCTGGGATTCGAGCAGCGCTCGGCCTTTTTCCAGGGCTTCGCCGTCGCCCGTCTCCTGATAGGTGCGGCGAATGTCAAAATAGAGCTTGGCGTTTTTTTTGCCCATTTTTTTTGCTGCGGCTTCGGCCTTGCCCTCGAAACCAAGCTCACGCCCGTAGAGGAAGTTAAAACGGCGTGCCACTTCGCGTGACATCTCAATATGGGCCACTTGATCTTCGCCTACGGGCACGTGGCCAGCCTTATAAATGAGGATGTCGGCCGCCTGCAGCAAGGGATAACCGAGAAAGCCATAGGTGGAGAGATCCTTCTCTTTGAGTTTTTCCTGCTGATCTTTGTAGCTCGGCACCCGCTCCAACCAGCTCAGCGGCGTAATCATCGACAACAGCAGGTGCAGCTCGGCATGTTCGGGCACGCGCGACTGGATGAATAAAGTCGCTTCGCCCGGATTGATGCCAACCGACAGCCAATCGATGACGATGTCGAATACCGAATCACCTATCACCGCGGTGTCGTCGTAAGAAGTCGTCAGGGCGTGCCAGTCGGCGACAAAGAAAAAACATTCGAATTCATGCTGCAGCTGTACCCAGTTTTTAAGCACACCGTGATAGTGCCCAAGGTGCAATTGGCCGGTCGGCCGCATGCCGGATAGCACGCGTTTATTGGCGGCAATGGTCATTGCTCGATTTCCTGATTGAGCGCGTAGGGTCGGTATTATCGGGGCTGCGCCGGGCATACGCCTGGCAGCGGCGGGATGGTCAAGGTGACAGCGCCGCCATTATTCCAGCCTCGCAGAGGTAGATCAAAGCCACTCGCCACCCTAGCAGCCTGTCGCACTTAGGACGGATCTGCTGCGACGATGGGACAGCGGTCCATAGTCGCGCGCCTTCTCGTTAAATGGCCTTAACTTTCGCCTCGAACGCGCGCAGATCTGTCCTCGCTTTCCCACGCTCTCGCGACGATTCCCTAAGTCCACAGGCCGCTAGCTCAACTCAGACACGTGGGAGACATCGCCAAGACCCTGGCGTAGCAGGACCGGCGCTGGCCCGGTCAGATCGATAATGGTGGTCATCTCGATGCCAACCGCCCCAGCATCAAACACTGCGTCTACAGCGTGGCCGAGATCCTCAACAATATCCTCCGGGTCAGCGTAAGGCAGGACCAGCTCATCGTCGATGGCGGTCGTCGCCAGTAGCGGCGATTGGCTTTCCAACAGATCGTGGATGAATGGATGAGCCACAATGCGCAAACCAACGGTACGCCGCTTTTCATCCTGCAGCCGCCGGGGTGTTTCACGGGTCGCGGGCAGGATGAAGGTGTACGGTCCGGGGGTTAAAGTTTTAATCAAGCGAAACGCATCGTTGGTGACCTTGGCATAGGTTGCAATCTCGGCCACGTCGCGACACAACAACGTCAGATGATGGTCGCGCTCTAACCGCCGGATACCACGCAGGCGATCTTCGGCGGCCTTATTGCCCGTCGCGCAGACCAGTGAATAGCAGGCATCGGTCGCCGCAATTATCACACCACCACGCGCGACGATGTCCGCAGCCTGGCTGACCAGACGTGCTTGCGGGTGCGTGGGATGGACGCGGATATGCAGCGATTTCATTGATCATCAAACGGCGTGAGTGCGCAGCGCGCTTGCGTATCCGGCGCCTGCCCAGTGCTTCTGGTCTTGCGTATAACGTTCAGGCACACTTGGGCGGCCCGATTCGCCGGTGCGAGTCTAACAGCCATCGAAGCACAAACCACCATGTTTCCAGTGCCTGCACAGGTCGAAGGCGCGCGATGAGCAGCGCCAACACCAGCCGTGTCGAACTGATCCGCAGCGCCCTCCAATCGCAGCTTGCGCCGAGTGCGCTGGACGTCATCGACGACAGCCACGCCCACGCCGGCCATGCCGGCGCGCTCACCGGCAAGGGTCACTTCATTGTTCAAATCGTCGCGCCCTGCTTCGCCGGTGTCGCGCCGCTCAAGCGTCATCGCATGATCTATGCCGCGCTCGACACCTTGCTGCAGACCGACATCCATGCCCTCAGCATCCACGCCCGCGCACCCGACGAGCCTTGAGTCGCGGGCCACCTGGCGCGGCGCCGACGGCAGCTCGCGCCTGGTGCAAGGCGATCATCTCGATCTGCTCGCCAGCCTCGATAGCGATTCAATCGACTGCATCTGGACCGATCCGCCGTATTTTCTCTCAAATGGCGGCACCACCTGCCAGGCCGGCAAACGCGTTGCCGTGCACAAAGGCGCCTGGGATCAGAGCCAGGGCGTGGCCGCCGACCACGCCTTCAATCAGCGCTGGCTGGCCGCCTGCAAACGTGTGCTGAAACCAAACGGCACGCTGTGGGTGAGCGGTACCCATCATGTTTATCTGTCGGTCGGTTTGGCGATGATGGAACTCGGTCTGCGACTGCTGAACGACATCGTGTGGGAAAAGCCCAATCCACCGCCAAACCTCGGCTGCCGTTGTTTTACGCACGCAACCGAAATGATCCTGTGGGCGACCAAGGCCCGCAAAGGCTCGACCGATCGCTACACCTTCAACTACGAAGCCATGAAAAGTGCCAATGACAACCGCCAGATGAAAAATGTGTGGCGCTTCACCGCGCCCGGTAAGAGCGAAAAACAGCACGGCAAGCACCCGACCCAGAAACCGCTGGCATTGATCGAGCGTTGCCTGCTGGCGAGTACCCAAGCCGGCGACATTGTGCTGGATCCCTTCGCCGGCTCGGCGTCGACCGGCGTCGCCGCGCTCATGCACGGCCGCCATTTTGTCGGTGCCGAAATCGACCCCGCGCATTACAAGCTTGCGGTCAAACGCCTCAAGGCCGCCGACGCAGCGCGCACAGAAACCTTATGAGCGACGCTACGCTCGAACTGACCAAGGCCTTGATTGCGTGCCCCTCGGTCACGCCCGCTGACGCCGGCTGTCTCGATTTGATCCAGGCGCGCCTGCAAGCACTCGGCTTCAACTGCACACGCTTACCCGCAGGCGGCGTTGATAATCTATGGGCGGTACGCGGCAAAGAGGGCCCCTGCCTCGCTTTTGCCGGCCACACCGACGTCGTGCCACCCGGGCCACTCGCGGCCTGGACCCACCCACCCTTCGAACCCACCGTCGCCGACGGCAAGCTGTGGGGCCGCGGCGCGGCCGATATGAAAGGCAGCCTGGCGGCGATGGTGGTGGCGACGGAGCGCTTTGTGGCCCAAGCACCGAACCACAGCGGTCGCATTGCATTCATGCTGACCTCCGATGAAGAAGGCCCAGCCACCGACGGCACGGTGCACATCGTCGAGCACCTGCAAAAACACGCTATCAAAGTTGACTGGTGCGTTGTCGGCGAGCCCAGCAGCCATCTGCGCTTGGGTGATACCGTGCGCGTCGGGCGACGTGGCTCGCTCAACGGGCGTGTGACGGTGCAGGGTGTGCAGGGCCATGTGGCCTACCCAGAGCGTTCAGACAACCCCATCCACCGCGCACTATCAGCCCTGCAGGAACTAGCGGCCCAGACATGGGACCAGGGCAACGCTTACTACCCGCCATCGTCCTTTCAGATCTCAAATATCAATGCCGGCACCGGTGCCGAGAACGTGATCCCCGCCACACTTGAGGTCTGGTTCAATTTTCGTTTTTGCACCGAGCAGACCGAAGCCGGGTTACGCGCGGCCGTGCACCGTGTCCTGGATCAGCACGACCTGCGTTATGAGCTCGCCTGGCACTTGTCCGGCGCACCATTTTTAACAGCAGGCGGCAAACTCGTCGAGGTCGTGCAGCAGGTTCTCAAAGCGCGCTTCAATGTCGAACCGGAGCTCTCCACGGGTGGCGGAACGTCCGACGGTCGCTTTATCGCGCCTCTGGGCGTGGAGGTGGTCGAACTGGGTCCCATCAACGCCAGCATTCATAAGATTGACGAATGTGTAGAAGTGGCCGAACTGGAAGAGCTGGCGCTGGTGTACGCAGACATCTTGAGCGGGTTGCTCACAGCCTGAGACTATTTCGGGGTTGTTCAAATGACAACGCCGGCACACAGCCGGCGTTGTTAGATTGGCCCGCGTAGCGCTCAGCCGTGGGCAGTTTTGTCGAACTGCTCTTCTTCCGTCGACCCGGTCAAAGCAGTCACCGAAGACTGGCC
>JAYUQF010000076.1:0-5535 GCA_043756885.1 Pseudomonadota bacterium | reverse complement strand
CACGTGGTGATCGCCAGCAAATTTGGTTTTGATGTCGACCCACTCACTCGCGAGCGGCGGGGATTTAACAGTCGCCCAGAACACATCAGGACGGTCGTTGACGCATCGCTCAAACGCCTTAAGACCGATTACATCGATCTGCTCTATCAACATCGTGTTGACCCCAATGTGCCGATCGAAGACGTCGCGGGTACGATCGGGCAACTGATCGAAGCAGGCAAAATAAAGTACTTCGGTTTATCCGAGGCTAGTGCGCAGACCATACGGCGGGCCCACGCGGTACAAAGTGTTGCCGCTGTGCAGAGCGAATACTCGCTATGGGCACGCGATCCGGAAGCGGACGTACTGCCCACATGCGCAGCGCTGGGCATAGGCTTTGTGCCTTGGAGCCCGCTGGGCCAAGGGTTTCTGACCGGCAAAATTGCGCCGGACGCGGCCTTCGAGAGCAGTGATGCGCGCAGTCGATTTCCGCGTTTCACGACGGCGGCAATGGCGGCCAATCAACCGCTGCTTGATCTGCTCACCAGCCTGGCCAGAAGCAGAAACCTTACACCTGCGCAAATCGCACTGGCATGGCTGCTGGCGCAGCATCCCTGGATCGTGCCGATCCCCGGTACGCGCAAGCTGTATCGTCTCGAAGAAAACCTGGGCGCCGCCGCCATCGGACTCACGCCGGCCGATATACACGAAATCAACGCTGCGACATCGAACATCGAGGTCCATGGTGCCAGGGGCACTGGCCAGGAACAGTATCGTTAAGTCTCATCGGCTGCCCAGTGCCATAGGCCCCCGCGACGTATCGAATGGCGCAGCACTCGCTCAGGAGCAGCCGAAGGAAACGATAATTTCGACGAAGGTCCTTACCGCGCGCCACGCGAGGGGCGTGTCAGCACCTGCGCGAGTGTGCGTACGGCAGTTCTTATTGTCGCCGGTGCAAATGGTGCGAAGCCAAACACCAGGCCCTGCAGCGCTGCTGACCCTTGATACAGACTGGACAATGGAATGAAATCAAGGCCCGCCTGGGCAGCCCGCACAAGGGTGAGCTGATCGGTGGCTCCCGTTCGTAACATCCCCACCGCATGTAGCCCGGCACCGGTCTGCGCGAGATCAATTAAACCGGCGAGGTTTTCCGCAGCTGCGTCTTGCAAGCTTGCGCGTCGCTCTTGATACAGGGTGCGCATGCGCCGTATATGGCGCCCGAAATGGCCTTGTTCAATGAAGCGCGTTAACACCGCCTGGTCCATTATCGACGATGCACCGGTTGCGATTGCCCGGATTATCGCAAAGGTATCTACCAGTGCATCCGGCACCACCAGATAACCCAATCGCAGCGACGGAAACAATACCTTGCTGAAGGTGCCGACATAGAGCACTTGGTCGTTTTCTGCCAAGCCCTGGAGAGCCGGAATAGGGCGGCTGCCGTAGCGATACTCGCTATCGTAGTCATCTTCGAGCACCCAGGCGCGAGTCTGTCGTGCCCATGTCAGCAACTCCAACCTTCGCGTAAGACTCATGGTGTGCCCAAGCGGAAATTGATGAGACGGTGTGCAGTAAACGAGTCGCGCGTGCGGCGCAAGTGCGTGCCCGCACTTAACGCTCAGGCCCTGTTCGTCCACCGGCACCGGCACAACGCGCGCGCCCGACGCTATCAAGCTTGCGTGGGCACCCTGGTAGCCAGGTTCTTCCATCCACACCGTGTCACCCGGCTCAAGCAGCACGCGCGCGACGAGATCTAGGGCCTGCTGCGCGCCGGACACAATGATCACTTGTTCGGGATCACAACGCACCGCGCGCGCGTGGGCGAGATAGTCCGCGACAACACCTCGCAAAGGTGAATAACCCGCGGACTCCCCCAGACCGAATACCTGTGCCGGTGGTCGTCGCCAGAACTGTGACGCGAGTCGTCCCCACAGCGCGAATGGAAACGCATCCACGGCGGGCACGCAGGGTAGGAAAGGGCGGAGCTCTCCCGACGGTGGCAGCAACGCTGTCAGCCGTGTCAGGTTGCGTATCCGGGTTGGAAAAGGTGCATAGGGCTTGGCGCGCACGGTGCGCTGCGCAGTTGGTTGCGCGGCGGGACGCGCATCGTCAGGCAAGGTGCGATGGACAAAGGTGCCGGAACCACGTTCGCTCTGCAGATAGCCTTCGGTCGTGAGCTGCTCGACAGCAGCAAGGACCGTGTTGCGCCCAACGCCAAGCTCACGAGCCAGTTCGCGTGAGGAAGGGATCTGCGTTCCCGGTAAGAGTTGCCCGGCCAAGATGGCGGCGCGCAGCCGCCCATAGATTTGGCGCTGCAGGGGTTCGCCCGAAATCGTCAGCGGCACGACGAGAGTACTTAATAGACTGGCTGATGTGCGGCTCATAAGGTTCGCCAAGTGGCCCTATCAAATCCTTATTAAGTGGACCTTACTCTGGCACCAGAATCAAGCCTAGGATGTGTCCATCGTTCAATCCTGCGCGACCTCGGAGACCTTCATGCCAAACAATCAGCCCTTACTCGCAGTCTTTCGCTGCTGTTCATCGGCATCCTTTTTCGTGTGTTTGACGCTTGTTAGCCCGCTGACGACCGTGAGCTACGCGGCCAACATTCAAAGCTTCGATACCGCAGCCCCCGCGACGGAGACTGCGCGTTATCCCGCCGCTGCCGTCGCTCCCGACGGCAGCGGGTTCGGCGGTGCCTATGCCACGCGCGAGCAGTATCTGGCGGGTGCCGGCGCCTTCCGCGTGGCCCTATGGGAAAGTGGTCCCGGCGTGCTGGTGACCGACAGTTATCCCAATGATGAATATTGCCGCGTACTGGAAGGCACGCTGACCATCACCAATGCCGATGGCAGCACGGCAGACTTCGGCGCCGGTGACAGCTTCGTGATCCCCAAGGGATGGTCAGGCCGCTGGCACATGAAGACCCGCTTCAAGAAGCAATTCGTCGCCTACTCCCCCGAGAAAACTCCCAACTGAAACAACCGCACAACCCGCCCATCAACTAGAAAAAGGAACTATCCCATGAGCGAACTTATCCTGCATCACTACCCACAGTCGCACTTCGCCGAGAAGATCAAACGGCTGCTTGCGTTCAAGAGCGTGCCCTGGCGCGCCGTCGAGCAGCCGTTCATGATGCCCAAGCCCGATCTGGTGCCTTTGACCGGTGGTTTCCGCCGCATTCCGGTGCTGCAGATTGGGGCCGATGTTTATATCGACACCGTATTGATCGCGCGCGTACTCGAAACGCTGCATCCCACGCCGGCTTGCATTCCCGCTTCCCTGGCGGGCCTGATTGGAGTGATCGAAGCCTGGGCTGGCCGGCAGTTCATGTTCCAAGTGCTGCTGCCAACTTTTGCGACGCTTGCACCGCATCTGCCGCCGGAATTCCTGCTCGACCGCGCGGCGATGTCGCCGAGCCTTGGTCGCGAGGCGATCGTAGACGGCGCGCCCCATGCGCTAGCCCAGACAGACCTCGTGCTCGACCAGCTTGAGCTGCAGCTACGCGCCCAATCATTCCTGCTTGGCCCCGAATTCACCTTGGCCGATGCGTCCGTATTTTTCCCCCTGTGGTTATTCAAGAGTTCGCCAGATTTGTTCGAGCACATTGCAGCACGGCCAGCGGTCGCCGCCTGGTTTGCGCGCATCGAAGGGTTTGGTAGCGGCGCGGCGACCCCCATGCCGACCAGCGAGGCGCTGGCCATCGCGCGGGCCGCCAGCCCAGCACCGGCAGCGTCCGGGTTACACCAGCTTGGCGATCTCGAACTCGGCGCCGAGATCGCGGTCGTCGCGGATGACTATGGGGTCGAGGCCTGTCGCGGCAAGGTGACCTACCTAAGCGCAGAGCGCGTTTCGCTGTTGCGGCGTGATCCCTCACTGGGCGAGATAGCGGTGCACTTTCCCCGTGCCGGTTACCGCATTACAAAAGTCTGAGCCAAGGAGAAGAATATGCGCACTGCTTTGCGCGTCTGCCCCTTCTGTGAAGCCACTTGCGGGCTTGCAATAGACATCGAAGGGGATCGCATCCTGGCGGTGCGGGGCGATCAGGAGGATGTGTTCTCGCGGGGCTTCATCTGTCCCAAGGCACACGTACTGAAGGAACTGCATCACGATCCGGACCGCATTCGCCGGCCTTTGCGCCGCACTGTGGGCGGCTGGGAGGAGGTGAGCTGGGACGCCGCGTTCGCACAAATCGCGGAGCGGCTCACCGCCATTCGAGCCGCCCACGGTAATGATGCCGTGGGTGTTGCGGCCGGCAATCCGATTGTTGTGCACGATCTTGCGTTTCTCTATCTGCCGGTGCTCGCCCAGGCTCTCGGCAGTCGCAACATCTTCAATCCGTCGTCGGTCGACACCCTGCCAAAGGATCTCCAGACCGGCCTCATGTTTGGCGGCTCGCTGCCGGTGTTGAGCGTCGCCATTGCTGACATCGATCGGACCGATCATCTGTTGATCATCGGCGCCAATCCGGCGGTCTCCCACGGCAGTCTGATGACGATGCCAAACGCACCGGGGCGCTTGAAAGCGGTGCGCAAGCGCGGCGGCAAGGTGATCGTGATCGACCCGCGGCGAACCGAGACCGCCAAGCTTGCCAGCGAGCACCACTTTATTCGCCCTGGTACCGACGGTGCGTTTCTGCTCGCAATGATCGCGACATTGTTCGATGAAGGACTCGTGCGCCTGGGTGCGGCCGCCGGACTGGTAAACGGGCTAGACGAGGTGCGCGTGATTGCGCACCGGTTCGCGCCCGAGACAGTCGCTGCGTATTGCGGTATCGATGCGCCGACCATTCGCCGCATAGCGCGCGAGTTTGCGCGTGCCCGCGCGGCCGCGTGTTATGGCCGTCTGGGCACCTGCGTGCAGCCGTTCGGCACGCTCGCAAGTTGGGGTGTGGATCTGATGAACATCCTGAGCGGCAATCTCGACCGACCCGGCGGCGTCATGTTCACCAGCCCCGCTGCCCCGTACCGCGCGCTTGGGGCCAATGCGCCGTTCGAGTTCGGTCGCTGGCGTAGCCGTGTGAGCGGACGCCCGGAAGCAGGCGGGATGCTGCCAGTATCGACCTTGGTCGAAGAGATCATGACGCCCGGCGCAGGGCAGATCCGCGCGATGATTCTGCTCATGACCAACGTCGTGCGCAGTGCCGCGAACTCGGGCGCGCTTGAGCACGCGTTGCAGCAGCTTGACTTCGTGGTGGCAGTTGACTGCTATTTGAATGAAACGACGCGACACGCGCACCTGATCTTGCCCACGCCAACCGCAGCCGAGACCTCTCATTACGACTTCGGTCCGTATCATCTCGCCGTGCGCAACATCGCACGCTACTCACCGGCGCCGCTTGCGGCCAGCGCAGATACACCTCTTGCGTGGGAAGTAATCGCGCGCATTAGCGCACCCTTGTTCGGTATGGGACCGGCGCCGGCCGCAGCTGTGGATGAGGTGGTGTTCGGCCAGGTAGCGGCAGCTGCGGTGGACGCCGACCGAGCCTGGCCCGGTCTCACGGTTGAAGAAGTTACGAGCAAGCTCACCAATATCCACGGCCCCGAGCGCATCATC
>JAYUQF010000075.1:0-2155 GCA_043756885.1 Pseudomonadota bacterium | reverse complement strand
AACAACGATGGCTGTTCAACGAGTTGTGTGGCGAGGGTGGCCACCGCCGCGCCACGACGACGCGGCATGCCAAGACTCGCGACGTCCGCAGTGGCCAGTACGGCTGGGGTTGGAAAGACAAAGCGTAAAGGTTCATCGTCGCTCGCCACCAGGGGTGTGCCCCAGCGCGCCACCAGTCGCCCACCCAGATCGCGCGCCGCCCGTACACTGATCTGCTGACCAAGAATCGCGCGCACCGCCTGTTCAAAACCATCCACGCTGCCAGCCACACGCAGACCCGGACGCCGCGTTAACAGGGTTTGCAGTGCAGGATCTTGCGCCAGATGGGCGGCAATCGGCGCCGGGTCGGTATCAAGATCAAACGCGCGTCGTACACGCGTTACCAAAGCCGCCAGTGTTTCGTCGTCGTGGGGTGTGATGCTGAGTGCCAGTGCATCATCGGCGATGGGTAACAAGCGCAGGCGGCCCACATACTCGCCGCAGCGCACCGTGCGGCGATAACAATCACCTTCCACGTGCTCAACTCCCGGCAAGGCACGCGCACGATGGAAGACCAGAAAAAAATCCCAGTCGAAAGGTGGTGTGTAGCGCAGTCGCGCAAACGGCGGGTGTTTGCGCGAGGCCATCCCTGCCATCCGTTAGCGCGTCAGATGCTCAAACGCGTGACCCACACGCAGCACCACGTCGTCTTCAGCGTGGCGGCCGGTGAACATGATGCCAACCGGCAGACCGTCCGACAGTCCGGCCGGCACGCTCATCGAAGGATGGCCCGTAGCGTCGAACGGCGAGGTATTGCCGGTCATGTCCAGCGCGCATCCCATCATGACATCCAGGCCGGCGTCGGGTGGCGGAATGCGATGCGCTTTCATCGGGGTGGTGGGCATGACCAGCACGTCGTAGTCATTTAAGGCCTGGTCATAAGCGGCGCGCAGTACCGGCACGAGGTTGTGGGCCTTGGCCGAATAATAATGGCCATAACGGCGACGCATCACGAGGCCAAACAACAGCATGGTCTTAACCGTGACCGGGAAGTCGTTAGCACGTTCATGGCGTGTACGGCCGTAAAACTCAATAGCGCCGAGGGGGAAGTGGCCGCGCACGTTGGGCCCGCTTGCACCCTGATCGGTGAAGGTCGAGAGTGTGTTGTCCATAATGCTGCTGAACATGATCGTCGGCCCCTGCAGATGCATCGGGATCGAGACATCCTCAACCACCATGCCGGCTTCGCGCAGGCGCAGCGCCTGGTTACGCACCATCGCATCCACATCGGCTTGCGCTACGGGTGTGCCAAAACCTTCGCGTACGATACCCACGCGTAGCCCTGACACGCCTAACGCCAGCGCGTCTACATAAGGTTTGGCCTGCAGGCCGGCAAACTGACGGGGATCACGGCCCTCGTCATAACCCGCCAACACTTCCAGTAACAACGCACAATCAGCGCTGCTCATTGCCATCGGGCCCAGGTGATCAACCGATTGTTCGATGGGCGCGGCGCCGGTGTAGGGCACCAGGCCATAAGTCGGTTTGAGGCCACACAGGCCGGAGAAAGACGCTGGCATGCGCACCGAACCGCCCTGGTCACTGCCGATCGCCAAATCAGCTTCGCCGGTCAGCAACAATGCCGCGCAGCCGCTGGACGAGCCACCGGTCATATAGTCGGGATTACGGGGATTGCGTACCGGTCCGGTCGCGGAGGTATGGCTGCCCCCCGAAAAGCAGAAGTTCTCACAAGTGGCTTTGCCTACTACTTCGGCGCCGGCGTCGAGTACGCGCGTCACCACGGTCGCGTCTTCATCGGGCACAAAACCTTCCATCACTTTGGAGCCGTTCATCATTGGCAGCCCGGCGACGCCGATGTTGTCCTTGATCACCACACGCTTGCCCGCCAGCTTGCCGCTCGTGGCGCCCTTGATCGAACACTTCCAGTACCAGGCGTTATACGGATTTTCTGCCGCACTCGGTGCATGGCCGGCACCACGCGGGTATTTAACCGGCAGGCGCGGTGCTTGCATCGTCGCGATAAGATTAAAGTCTGCGGTCAGTCCGACCATGAAGGTGGCATACAGGTCGAGTTCGGCGTCGGACAGCGCCATACCGAAGGTATCGGCGCAGGCACGCAACTCGGCGCGGGCGACGGGTGGAACAGCGGGTGATG
>JAYUQF010000074.1:0-5563 GCA_043756885.1 Pseudomonadota bacterium | reverse complement strand
TCATGGCCTCAGGCGCCGGGTGAGATAGAAAAAATCACGATTGTCGGGGGTTGCTAAAAACCTTGGCACGGGCTTGCCATGTAATACCGGATCACCCTGGGTCATCTCGCGCACCACGTGTTCGATCACCATTTTGTTATCGTCCTGGCGATACAAAGCGAGATAAGTATGCACCAGCGCATTCATATCAAGCAGCATGGCGTAGTCGCAATCATAGGCCTGGAATACACGCGCCATGGCCGAGGGCGTGGCGGTGGAAAAATAGGCGTAGATCAGCATGCTGCGGCCGTCATGATGGGCGAGACACAGGCCCGCCCGTAGCGCACGCAGACTGGCGTCGCTGGAGCCCGACCAGTTACCCGGCCCCCAGCGGTTGACCAATAAACCCGGTGCCGACTCACCGCTGTCGTGATCCCGCTCCACCAGCGCCACACCGTTCTGGCGCGCATAACGGATCAGCTCCAGCTTGCGGTTGTCGCGTTCGCTCCAGGTGCCCATATGCACGCTGCCATCAACCAATACATACAAGGTGGCAAGGCCGGGCTTCAAAGTGGATAACACCACACCTTCTTCGATGAAGCCGTAGTGGGTACCGTTCTCGCGTTGGGAGAAGGCGCCATATTTGAACGCACCGTGGTCGCGCTTAAAACCGCCAACCAAGGTGGCGATGGTGCCCGTGGTTTGCCAGGGCGGCACCATGCCCGTCATGGCCAGCGGCTGCAGCGTGGCAAATCCATCGGGCCCGGGCCAGTTGGAACGCGCCCGGCTGGCAGAGGCGCGCGGTGACCAGTCAACACGCGGATGATCAGTGCCCATGGTGAAGGCCAGGTCGAACTGCGCAAGATCAAAAGCAACCAGATAGGTCAGTGCGCCACGCTCAACCGCATCGAGCGGATTAACGCTGCCGAGATGTTTACTGAGGATCTCAGGGGCAACCGCGTCGGGCTGTATCACGCTGACGAATACGCCGCCCTGGCCGCGCGCCGGATACCACAACCCGGTGAGCATGCTTTCGTCTGTATCGACACTGATCCCTAAACGCTCGGTGGTGATGGCGACATCCGCAAACGCGTTTGCCACACGCGCCGGACGCGGACCATCGCGGGTCGCGCCAGCTTGCGTGGTGGCGGCATCGAGCGCGCCAACTTCACGCTCGACATCCTTCAGGCGATCCTTGACCGCCGCGACCAGGGTCTCACCACCCCACACCCGGTCGCGGAGAAACTCCACCACGGTTTCCAGCGAGGTTTGTGTGCCGCGCAAACGACGGCGCAAATAGAGCTGGCCGTCACACAGCGGCACGTAGGGCAGCTTGCGCGTGGCGGCCAGCGCCAGGTCGTTCTCGCCGCGCAGCTCACAGTGCACATCACCGTGGGGGCTGGTGATGAGTAGCCGCGAGCCATCGCTCGAATCGAGCAGCAGGCGTTGCTGTTGTGGTACCGGCAGCTGCAGATGATAGGCCGCGGCTGGACCATCGGCAGGGCGGATCTCAAGTAGATACCAAGCGTGCTGCACCGGGTTCAGATCGATTAACACTGCGCTCGGCGTGGCACTGTTGTCAGGGCGACCACCCCGGGTAGATTGTCGAAAATCTTGCAGATCGATGACGGAATAAGCACGTTCACGTGTCGCAGCTGCAGGGCTGACCGCTTGCGAGGTGACGCTGACAGCAGGCGATGTGGTGGTGGGGTCGGCGGCCGTGGTGGCGTGAGCCACCAACACCCACAGCACCATTACGACGATGAACAGGTAGTGTGCAGGTGGATGTCGGGGGGGCATCATCATTGGGCAGAGCCCAAACGCGTAGCGCCCGTGGCGAATGGAAGCGTCAAAACGGTGTTCAAAACGATACTGCAAATGGGCGCCTTGGATGAGCGTCGAAAGGTGCGGGCGTCGGCGCGGTTGCCACGCATGATAACAGCAGCCCTCAGCATCGCGTTCACCGGACTGGGCTCAACCCTGCATATCGATACAAAGTGTGCGTCCAAGCGCACAACCTACGGTTTAATACCGCTGTCTTTGTCAAGCGATGGGGAGTAGGATGCCCGCACCAAGCTTAAATGCGCCGTCACAAGCGACGACGCGCACCCACCCTAAGCAAGCCTCCCTTTGATACAACTCCTCATCGGCCGCTTCTTTAGACTTAAGGCATTTGCCGTTAAACGGCGGATCGAGAAGCGGAAGACTTTGTGTCATGGACTCCGAATCTCGCTAAAACTGACAAGACACATCTTTGTGTGAGATTTGAATGAATATATATGTTGGCAATTTAGCCTATGGCGTCACCGACGCCGACCTGCGTGAGCTGTTCTCGGCCTCTGGTGAGGTCTCCAGCGCATCCGTGATCATCGATAAGATGTCGGGTGAATCCAAGGGTTTCGGCTTCGTCGAAATGCCGAGCAACTCTGATGCTCAGGCGGCGATCAAGGCTCTGAACGAACAACCGCTGAAGGGACGCAATATGCGCGTCAACGAAGCGAAGCCGCGCGAGCCGCGCCCGTCGCGCTACTAAGCGCGAGCGCTCGCTAGAGCGCAGCTGGGGCCGTCCGCCAGGGCGGCCTTTTTTTGTCCGCTTTTTTTAGTCGCATCGAGCACAGTACAAAGATCGCGACTACCCTGTGCCCCGCACAATAAGCCCAAAGATCAGAAAACATTTCCGCCAACCGTTCCCATAATGAGGAAAGGGTTGGAGTACTGATGAAAAAACTGCGACAGGCGCGCGATGTTTGCTTCTTCGGTAAGTCGCCGTCAACTGGTCTCACCGATTGACTCGCTCTGCGCTGTCATCAGCTCGGCCAGCGAGGTGTGCAAATTTTCTTCGGACCATAACGCGAGCGCCAGCAGACGCCCATGCAAGCGCAGGTCGGCGCTGTCGCCGGCCAATGCATGCACGTCGGCGCGCAAGGGAAAACTCGGCGTCAGTCGCAGCAAGTCGAGCAAGGTGAGACGGTCGAGGTCGCGTGCCAGCATCCACTCAAATTGATCATCACGATTGACCCAACCCGCTTCGTCGAGCGTCTCCAGCGCCGCGTTGATTGCGGCGTAACCAAAATCCGCTTCCAGCCGCAGTAGGTCTTTGTCCGACGCACTTTGTCCTTGACCCTGCGCTTGGTGCAGACGCAGCAGCACCCGATAAGTGCAGTACAGGGGATCATCGGCCGCCAATACCGCGTGTTGGCTGGGACGCGGCAGTCGGAAGGTACTCAGGCAATGGGTAATTTCAGCGCCGAGCAGCACGATCACCCACGACAGATAAATCCAAGTCAGAAAAATCGGCGCGATCGCAAACGCACCGTAGATCGCTTCCTGCGAGGGAAAACGCGTCACGAACAGCGCAAAGGCGTGCTTGGCGATCTCAAACAATATGCTCGCCACCACACCACCGATCAAAGCATGGCGGGTCGGCACCGGACGGTAGGGAATCAGTTTAAAAAACAGCACAAAAGCCAAGGTGGTCGCGGTCAACGGTAACAGCGCGATGACTTGCGTGCTCACATCCGACAACTGCTCAGCCAGTAGCGGTAACGACATTACATAGGATGTCACCACCATACTGGTTCCGATCAACACCGGCCCCAAGGTCAACACCGACCAATACACCAGAAAACGCACCATGAAAGGTCGGCGTCGGCGCACACCCCAGATGACGTTGAAGGTCGATTCGATAGTCCACAACATGGCGAGTACGGTCAGCAAGAGCACCGTCACGCCGACAGCCTGCAGTCCGCGGGCTTTGGCGCTGAATTCGAGCAGATAAGCTTGCACTTGCTCACCGAGCGCCGGCACGAAGTTATGGAAGATAAAACGCTCGATGGTTTCCCACCAATCCTGAAAGGCGGGAAAGGCCGACATGCTGACAAACAGCACGGTAAAGAGCGGCACCAGGGCCAGCAACGAGGTGTAAGCCAGCGCTGCGGCGGCCTGCAAACATTGGTCGGCCTCGAAACGCTGCCACAGGTAAGCAAGGAACAGCTGCAACCAGCGCGCCCGCATCCTGATAGCGAGTAAAAATCCAGACATGGCGTGCGTCACGTACGCGGCGCCATGTGAACTCGAGTGTCGCTGATTGTGCCTGGGCCCATCATGTTCGCTCCTGCGCTCGGCCACCGACTATTACCAGCGGTGATTATAACGACGACTGCTTGCACTGGGTCGCCCACCTACCGCACCGACATATCTACAATACCTCGTCCCGCGTTGCGCGCGGCCAGAGGTCTGCAGCCAGGAGAAGCACCCCCGTGGAGATCACCATTTATCACAATCCGCACTGTTCAAAATCGCGCGAGACCCTGGCACTGCTGCGCGCGCGCGGCGTCGAACCGCATATCGTCGACTATCTGCAGACACCACCCAGCCCTGCACAATTGCGCAGCTTGCTGACCGCGCTGGGCATCAGCGCCCGCGCTCTGGTGCGCGACAAAGAAGCAGCCTGGCGGGAAAGCGGATTGGAAAACGTCGACGATGAAGGGCGCATCATCGATGCACTACATGCCATGCCGGTGTTGATCGAAAGACCTATCGTCGTACGTGGCCCACGCGCGGTGCTGGGCCGTCCGCCGAGCAATATCGAGCAGTTATTCGAGTAAGCATGTGATGGCCGACATATTGATTCTTTTTTACAGCCGACATGGTCATACCGCAGCGCTGGCCGATGAAATTCGTCACGGTGTGATCGCGGTCACGGGCTGCACCGCCCGCATGCGCACAGTTGCGCCGCTCGCCCATCGCCCTGACACCGTACCGATCAGCGGCCCGCCTTATGTTGATAAAAACGATCTGCGCGAATGTGCCGGCCTGGCGCTGGGCTCACCCACCCGCTTCGGCAACATGGCGGCACCGCTTAAGGCCTTCCTCGATGAGACCTCGGATCTGTGGCTGTCCGGCACGCTAATCGGTAAACCAGCGGCCGTGTTCACGGCCACCAGCAGTATGCACGGTGGCCAGGAATCAACCTTGTTATCGATGATGCTGCCGCTCTTCCACCACGGCATGTTGGTATTGGGCGTGCCCTATAGCGAAGCGGCTTTGCTCGATACCAAAAGCGGCGGCACACCCTATGGTGCCAGCCACGTATCCGGTGCGGACAACGCCCTGGCCTTAAGCGAGCACGAGAAGCGCGTGGCGCGGGCCTTGGGCAAACGCTTGGCCGAGACTGCGCTAAGGCTCGCGTAGAACCACCGCCACGCGGTTTTTTTGTAGGTCCGGATGAATTCGGATCTACAGAATATCAACCGACCTCTACTCGTCCACCGCGCTCTTTCGCGCCGCCAGCACCTCACGCACCAACGGCACTGTCAACGCGCGCCCCTCGGCGAGGGCGATAGCGTCCAGATTATCGAGCAGAGTAACCAGAGTCGTCAGGTCGCGTCGTTCGCGCAGCATGACAAAATCCACCACTGCTTCGGGCAGTTCCAGACCACGGGCGTGGGCACGGGTGCGCAATACGGTGGCTTTTTCTGGGTCGCTCAATTCATGCAACTGATAGATAAGACTCGCCTTAACCCGCGAGACAAGATCGGGTAGCGCAAAGGCGGGCTCAGAACGGGCAGACCACAACAGCTGG
>JAYUQF010000073.1:0-2158 GCA_043756885.1 Pseudomonadota bacterium | reverse complement strand
TCGGGCATCCGCTTGATCCCGCCACTGAGCTAGGCCCGCTCATACACCGTCGTCACTACGACAAAGTCTGCAGTTATTTCGAAATCGCACGCGCCAGCGGCGCGACCATCGCCGCCGGCGGCAAGGCGGCGATGGTCAACACCAACGGCAACTACGTCGAGCCGACGTTATTTGTGGATGCCAGTAATGCGATGCGTATCGCCCAGGAGGAGATCTTCGGGCCGGTATTAACCGCCATTACCTTTAAAGACGAAGCGCAGGCCCTGGCGCTCGCAAACGACGTGCCCTATGGACTTGCTGCCTATGTCTGGACCCAGGATATCGGGCGTGGCCACCGTCTGGCGCGCGATTTGGATGTTGGCATGGTGTGGATCAATTCGGAAAACAATCGGCACCTGTCGGCACCCTTTGGAGGCATGAAAGCGAGCGGCATCGGGCGCGATGGAGGCGACTACAGCTTCGATTTTTATATGGAAACAAAAAACGTTTGTGTTGCCATGGGCCGCCACGCTATTCCGAAGCTGGGGATGTTATGAGCCTTTATCAGCTGCAGAAATTCCTCTACATACTCAATCGCGAAGCCGACACCCAGGCGCACTATAAGCGCGAGCTGGAAACACTGATGAGTCGTTACCTGCTCACGGAAGAAGAACAACAGGCGCTGCGCGCCGGTGACATCGGCCTGTTGTACGTGCTGGGCGTGAACGGTCAGATCCTCATGCACTACGCCGCCTTCCTTGGCATAACATGGTTCGACTACCTGCAACTGATGCGCGAGGGTGTCGCAAAACATGGTCCCGTGCGTGCCGGTGTTTATGCCATGACGGGCAGTGGCGCACGTTTTACGGGCGAAGGGGCACCTTCATGAGTCTGGTTTACGCCGGTGTATGCAGTCATGGGCCTGGCATGACCGGGCGGGCTCATCTGGTCGAAAACACAGCACGACGCGACGAGTTATTCGCCAAGATGGCGCTCATGCGCCAGGAAATTGCTGCGAGTGGCGCGCAGGCCCTGCTGGTGGTGGCGGCCGAACACTTTGCCAACTTCTTCATGAATAACATGCCTGCTTTCTGCATCGGCATGGCTGATGAATACGAAGGCCCGATTGAGGACCCCGCCTGGCTGCGCATAGCGCGTACCCGCGTGCCGGGCAATGCCGATCTCAGTCGTCGCATCGTGCGTGAAGTTTTGCAGAGCGTCGATACCGCTTATGCCGAAGAATGGAAATTTGATCACGGCATCATGGTGCCGCTGCATTTTCTGACCCCGGAATACAACCTGCCCGTCGTGCCGGTCAATATCAATTGCCAAGGGCCGCCGCTTACACCGCTGGCTCGCGCCTGGGCATTTGGCGAAGCGCTGCGTCGTGCCTGCGACGCGGTGCCGGAGAAAATTGCTTTGCTTGCCACCGGCGGCATCTCCCACTGGCCGGCAACGCCAGACTCGGGGAAAATCAACGAAGCCTGGGACCGCGAATTCCTCGCGCGTTTGCTGCGCCAGGACCGCGACGCCGTCATCTCGTATACAGATGAGGAGACCTATCGCGATGCGGGCCAGGGCGGTTTCGAAATTCGCACCTTTATCGCCGCGGCCGCCGCAGCGCGGGGACGTGGTGAATTGCAGTACTACACCGCCGAGCTCCCGTTGTTTGCAGTGGGTTGTACGGTCGCACGCTTTGCCATTGCCTAAGGACCCTGGTCAAACACTCTCTACATTCGGCTGTTCCTGAGCGGCTGCCGCTGCGTTGCAATTTTTGGCAATAGCCCCGCTATTACCTGCAAATCGCGCCCGGCAAGCAACCACTCAGGATCACCCTCGATGGTTACGAGATTATTCTGACCAGGGTCCTAAGAGCCTGTTTGCAGATATTCGCAGGCCCCCTTAGCTATGCGGTGTGCTCTTGCCTGAGTACTGCTGAGGCATCAACCAAGGCGCGCAGCTTGCCCCACGCGGCTTCGCTGCTCAGATATTTCATACCACAGTCCGGTGCCGGCATCAGGCGTTCAGCTGCCACAAACGGCAATGCACGACGAATACGCGCGGCCAGGGTCGCCACACTTTCGACTTCGTTATTCGACAGATCGACAACACCCAAAACGATGGTCTTGTTGGAGAGGTCTTTCAGTACCCCGAGATCGAGGTGCGGTTGCGCCGCTTC
>JAYUQF010000072.1:0-5571 GCA_043756885.1 Pseudomonadota bacterium | reverse complement strand
GCAGTTTCAACGAGTCCATGGCCGCCAGCGTAGGCGCCGATCGGCTGGTGCCCAAGTTTGTGGCTGACGATCTGGCGGCAGTGGTGCGTGAGGTTGTGCTGGGCGACTGAGCTGAACGGTGGCGCTGAGCTCGTATGCAAATTTCGCGCGACATGCGCGACGAATGGCCGAATGAATTCGGACCTGCGGCAACGAGGCTGCGGGTGGGGCCGGCAACGACACTAGAGCTGGCCACTCTGATTGCCGCTTGTGGTGGCAGACCTTTGCCGCTGGCACCCAGGCGGTCGCGAGGGAATTCCTGCTAACCCGCGTCGTGACGGGCTTTCTCATTCTTGGCACGCTCTTCGCAAGCTTGCTCGCAGCCAACATTGCGAACCGAGCAAAAGCCATGTCCAACAATATCGACCCCTTCGGCATTCATAGTCAGGCCTTGGCCCTGCGTAGTCGCCGTGCCGAGGTGCTGGCGACCAATCTGGCTAATGCCGACACGCCGGGGTATCAGGCACGCGATCTCGATTTTGCGGCTGTGCTGGCCGAGCAAGGTGACCACGGCGCGCTGCGGGTGAGCGATGTGCGACATCTGGGCGGTATCGATCCGGGTTTCGAATTCGCGCTGCGTTATCGCGAGCCGCTGCAGGCCTCGCTCGACAACAACACCGTTGACGTACAGGCCGAGCGCGCCGCCTTTACCGACAACGCCATGCGTTACCAGGCCAGCCTGACTTTCCTGAACGGTCGCATCCGCGGCCTTATGTCGGCGCTGCGCGGAGAATAAACATGTCGTTATTCAATATTTTTAATATCGCTGGCTCAGCGCTTAACGCCCAGAGCCTGCGTTTGAATACCACGGCCAGCAATATGGCCAACGCCAACAGCGCCTCCAGCAGCAGTGGCGAGACCTATCGTGCACGTGAGCCGGTATTCGAACCGCTAATGGGCGATGCCTTTGATCCCAATGGTGCTGCTAACGCCGGCGTTAAAGTCACCGGCATCGTTGAAAGCCAGGCGCCATTGCGCCACGAGTACCAACCTGGCAGCCCTCTGGCCGATGCCGACGGTTATGTTTTTTTACCCAACGTCAACGTCGTCGAAGAAATGGCTAATATGATTTCCGCATCGCGCAGCTATCAGACCAATGTTGAGGTGATGGAAGCCTCCAAGCGCATGCTGCAACAGACCCTGGCCCTGGGCCAGTAAGGCGAGAGAAAAAACACCATGGAAAAAACCACCTCCGTATTGCCGTCGGCGCTTGAGAAGTACGGCACCAAAACCGAAACCGCCGGCGTCAAGAAAAAAGATGCACTCGATCAACAGGCGTTTCTCAATCTGATGGTCACGCAGCTGAAAAACCAGGACCCCTCAAAGCCGATGGATAGCGCCGAGTTCCTGGGGCAGATTGCCCAATTTAGCACCGTCAGTGGTATCAGCGGCCTGCAGAAGTCTTTTGAGACCCTGTCGTCGTCATTGCAGTCGAGCCAGGCGCTGCAGGCGTCGACCATGGTCGGCCGCGAAGTGACCATTGCGCGGGACAAGTTCTCCTTTGAGGCTGGCGGCAGTTCAGCTTTGTCGGCCGTGCTGCCGGGCAATGCTACAAACGTCAACATTCATATTACCGACAGCACAGGTCAGGCTGTTTATCACACCAACCTCGGCGCCCAACAGGCCGGCACCGTGCGCTTTGATTGGACGGGCCTACGCGACAACGGCCAAAGCGCTGTACCCGGTACCTATACCGTCAAGATCGACGCCAACATCGACGGCACCATCACCGGCCTCAACGCGGCCGTGCAGGCCCGAGTTGACA
Source organism: Pseudomonadota bacterium (assembly GCA_043756885.1). GTDB lineage: Bacteria > Pseudomonadota > Gammaproteobacteria > JADJYF01. Next base: position 3,767 of record JAYUQF010000072.1, on the reverse strand, counting down.
GCGTGACCTTAGGTCGTAATGGCCTGCCACCGACCCTCAATGTCGATGGATTTGGCGCCATCGCGCTCGCCGACGTGATCGAAATTCAATAATCCACTTACCCCACAGCGGAGTCCATCATGGGTTTTAATCAAGCGATTAGCGGTCTGAAAGCCGCCGAAAACGAACTCAACGTCATCGGCAACAATGTGTCGAATTCGGCCACGACCGGCTTTAAGAAGTCGCGGGTTGAGTTTCAAGACGTATTCGCGGTCTCCACCATTGGTGGATCAGGAACCAACATCGGCCGCGGTGTTGATACCGCACGGGTTGCCCAACAGTTTGAACAAGGCAACATCTCGTTCACCGATAACGCGCTGGATCTGGCCGTCAGTGGCCAGGGTTTTTTTATGACCAATGTCGGCGGCGAACGCCAATACACACGCGACGGTGCTTTCAGTCTCGACAAACAAGGTTTCATTGTTAATTCCAAGGGACATCAATTGTTGGCCTTTGGCGCTGATACGGTTGGCAACATTAACGGCGCACTGGGCCCAACCCAATTATCGCAGGCGAACAATCCACCCAAAGCCAGCACCGTGGTCGCTTTTGGTGCCAATTTTGACGCCAATGCCCAACTGCCTGACACGCCGGTCTTCAATCCGCTCGATTCGACCAGCTACAACGAAACAACTGCATTGAACATCTTCGATTCCCAGGGCGGATCACATTTGCAGCAAATGTATTTTGTGCGCGATGCCGCAGCCAACACTTGGCAAATGCATACCTACGTCGACGGCACTTTTGTGGGTGGACCGAGCCCGATCACGTTTGATGGGGCGGGTTTGTTGGCGACCCCAGCCAACGGTCAGATAACCATGCCCGCATTCACGCCCGCTGGGGGCGCCAACCCGATAACGATTACGACCAACGTCATTGGCTCGACGATGTACGGCGCGGACTTTGGCGTGAACAAACTGACCCAGGACGGTTTTACCACCGGGCGCTTAGCGGGCATCGACATCGACACTGAGGGTGTCATCCTTGCGCGCTTCACCAACGGCCAGTCGGCCGTGCAAGGTCAGGTTGGCCTGGCCAATTTCCCCAATCCGCAAGGCTTACGTCCGGCCGGTGGCAACGCCTGGCACGAGTCTTTTGCCGCCGGTGTGGTGCTGCAGGGCAAACCCGGCACCGCCAGTCTCGGCTTGATTCAGGGCGGCGCACTTGAAGAATCCAACGTCGATCTGTCGTCGGAACTGGTGGCTTTGATCATCGCGCAGCGCAATTTCCAGGCGAACACCGAGGTGATCAAAACCGCTGACGCCGTGACCCAATCCGTGATCAACATCCGTTGATTGCGACGCGCACAGGTAATTCGAGGCTCGCACCATGGACCGCATGATCTATCTGGCGATGTCTGCTGCCCAGCAGATGATGAATGGCCAGTCGCTGGCATCGCACAATCTTGCCAATGCCAATACCGTCGGTTTCAAAGCCGACTTCGAAGCAGCCCGTGCGATGCCGGTTTACGGCAATGGTCTGCCCACTCGCGCCTATGCCATGCTCGAAAGACCCGGTGTAAGTTTTGCCCCGGGTTCGATCGAGACCACCGGCAACGATCTCGACGTCGCCGTGAATGGCGATGGGTTTATCGCGGTGTTGGCGCCCGATGGGCGGGAGGCCTATTCGCGCGCCGGTGATCTGCAGTTGAGCGTCAACGGCCAACTCATGACGGGTGCGGGCCGGCCGGTACTGGGCAATGGTGGTCCAATCGCGCTGCCGCCGGCGCAATCGATCACCATTGGTGTTGACGGCACGATTTCGGTGCGCCCGGTTGGCCAGGAAGCGAGCACCTTAGCGCAGGTCGATCGCATCAAGCTCGTCAATCCCGATGTCAAACAGCTGCGCAAGGGCACCGACGGTTTGTTCCGTCTGGCGGATCAAAGCGCCGCGCCGCCCGATGCAGCCGTACAGTTAACGCGCGGTGCGCTGGAGCGCAGCAACGTTAATAGTGTGGCCGAGATGGTCCAGCTCATTACCAACTCGCGTCAGTACGAGATGGCCGTCAAGGCCATGAGCACTGCCCAGCAGATCGACACTGCCGGCGCCAAGCTGCTCAGCATGAACAATTAAAAACCCTTTAACCCAGCACTCGCGCGGAAGCTTAGCCCATGGCATCAGCACTGAACATCGCCCAGACCGGACTCGACGCCCAGCAGACCCGGTTATCGATCATCTCTAACAACCTGGCTAACGTCGCCACGACCGGCTACAAAAAGAGCCGTCCGAATTTTGAAGACCTGCTCTACGAGACGATTGCGCAACCGGGCGCCTCGTCCTCGCAAAGTACTGAATTGCCCTCCGGACTTATGCTCGGTACCGGCGTGCGTACAGTATCGACCGCTAAGATCTTCACCCAGGGCACATTGTCCCAGACTGAAAATTCGCTCGATGTCGCGATCCAAGGCCGTGGCTTTTTACAGGTTTTATTACCCGATGGTTCGACCGCCTACACCCGCGACGGTGGACTATCGATGAATTCCCAGGGCCAGATAGTCACCTCGTCGGGTTATCAGGTAGAGCCGGCTATCACCATTCCCGCTTCAACGCTGTCTATCACGATTGCACCTGACGGGACGGTTTCGGCGTTGACCGCTGGTGAAACCGCACCGACCCAAGTTGGCAACATCCAACTGGCCGACTTCATCAATCCACAAGGTTTGCAGGCCATCGGCCAGAACCTGTTTAAAGAATCGGTTGCGAGTGGCAACCCCCAAGCCAGCACACCAGGCCTGAATGGTCTTGGCACCCTGATTCAAGGCGCGGTTGAAGTTTCGAACGTTAATTCAGTCGAAGAACTGGTCGACATGATTGAGACCCAGCGTTCGTACGAAATGAATTCAAAAGCCATACAGACCGTCGATGAAATGTTGCAATTTGTCACCCAACAGCTGTAAGCGCCCCCATCTGGAGTATCGTTTTATGTTCACTATCCGCTTTGCGCTTACCCTGCGTGGTTTGTTCATTGGCACTTTGCTGGTGGCGCTTAGCGCGTGCGAGGCGCCACCCCGCCGCGACCCGGAATACGCCGCTTCTTATCCCGCCGCACACGGCAGTCCGGCGTTATCCCAGGCCGCCAGTGGTGCCATCTATCAGGGCGGTTACGACGTCACGCTGTTCGAAGATCTCAGGGCCCACCGCATCGGCGACATCCTCACCGTGCGGCTGTCGGAGAGCAACCAGGCGGCCAAGTCCAATAACAACGCGGTCAACAAGAGCGGCGCAGCCAAACTTAAGAACCCAACTATTTTGGGCGCCAAGCCTGAATTCCTGTTGCCCGGTGTACTGCCCCTGGCGGAGCTGGCGAATAACTCGCTGGAGACCGATCTTGCTTCCACCAACGACTATTCCGGTAAGGCAGATTCCAAACAAAGCAATTCACTAAACGGCAGTATTACGGTGACCATCGCCGATGTTCTGCCCAACGGCAATCTGGTGATCCGCGGTGAGAAGCGCCTCAATCTTAACCAGGGTAATGAGTACATCAAGATCTCAGGCATGGTGAGGTCGGTAGACATCGCTTCTGACAACTCAATCCTGTCAACCAAGATTGCCGATGCCACCATTGTCTACAGCGGCGACGGCGCCAATGCTGACTCCAGTAAAGTCGGATGGTTGGGGCGCTTTTTCATGAGCGCGGCCTTTCCTTTTTGAACATGCTGAGCATGAGCCCGGCCACCCACCCTTACACGCCGCCACGGAGCAAACAAATCATGATCCGATATTTT
>JAYUQF010000071.1:0-2162 GCA_043756885.1 Pseudomonadota bacterium | reverse complement strand
CCCGCCAAAACCGACACCATCTACCAGTGCCCCCAATGCGAAACCCGCTACCTCGGCGAGCAACGCTGCCCCGACTGCAACACCTGGTGCCACAAACTTGGCCCAGGCGCGCCGTGCCCCCACTGCCAAGAACTCGTCGCCGTCTCCGACCTCATAGACGACAACCAACACGCTCCCCGGCTACGCTCCAAATGAACACCAAAACCAATCGAGCGCACTGAGACCATGATCGCGTTTAAGACCTACTCGCGCCACGATCTGGAAAACGTGTTTTCGCTCGGACTCGAGTAATCCGCAGCCACCTCAGTCTGTTCACTGCGCCTCAGCGGCGCAAGTCCAAAGTAAACGGCATATCCGGCGCCACTTCCGGCGCGCACCACTCAACGCGGCCCTGGGTGTGACCCTGTTGTTCGAAGCGCGCAAGGCGCCGTGCTTCTGCGGCGCGCGCATTAACCGGGTAACTGTTTTCACTGCGGCCACCGGGATGGGCTACGTGATAGCGGCAACCACCGATACCACGGCCATTGGCGATGTCGACCAGGTCGAACACCAGCGGATTATCAGTGCGAATCGTGGGATGCATGCCTGACGGCGGTTCCCAGGCCTTAAAACGTACACCGCCAACATAGTTGCCCCGCACACCGGTGGGCTGCAGCGGCAGCGCGCGGCCGTTGCAAGTCACCCCATAGCGTTCGGGCACAAAACCCGTCACTTCCACCTGCAAGCGTTCTACTGACGAATCTACGTAGCGCGCTGTGCCACTGGCAGTGTTCTCTTCGCCCAGCACATGCCAGGGCTCTAGCGCGGTGCGCAAAGTCAGTTCCATGCCGCGATGGGCGATGGCGCCAAAGCGCGGGAAGCGGAACTCAAAAAACGGTTCGTACCAGGCCCGCTCAAAGGCATAACCCCGTGCGCCGAGCTCATCAATGACATCGGCGAAGTCATTCCACACGAACCACGGCAGCATAAATCGATCGTGCAGCTGCGTACCCCAATGAATGAGTTTGTGCTCGTAGGGGTGGTCCCAGAAGCTTGTTACCAGTGCCCGTAACAGCAACATCTGGGTCAGGCTCATACGCGCATGGGGTGGCATCTCAAAAGCGCGAAATTCCAGCAGGCCACGGCGCCCGCCACCGTGATCGGGGGAATAGAGTTTGTCGATACAGAATTCGGCGCGGTGGGTATTGCCGGTGAGATCGATGAGCTGATTGCGCATCACGCGGTCAACTAACCACGGTGCAACCTCGCCATGGCCCAGCGGCAATTGGGCGAGCGCAGTGGTCAGTTCGTGCAAGCGATCGTCGCGTGCTTCGTCAACCCGTGGCGCTTGACTGGTGGGGCCGATAAAAAGCCCGGAGAACAAATAGGACAGCGACGGGTGGTTCTGCCAGAAGCGCACCAGGGAGCCGAGCAGATGAGGCCGGTGCAGCAACGGCGAGTCGGCGGGTGTGGTGCCACCAAGGGTCACATGGTTGCCACCACCGGTGCCGGTATGGCGACCATCGAGCATGAATTTTTCGGTTGCCAAGCGTGCATGGCGAGCCTGCTCATAAAGCGTGGTGCTGAGTTCCACCAACTCATCCCAACTGGAGCAAGGCTGCACATTGACCTCGATGACACCGGGGTCGGGCGTAATCTGCAACAGCGACAGCCGCGCATCGCGGGGCGGCTCATAACCCTCGATAACCACCGGCTGCCGCAGTTCGGCGCAAGTAGCCTCGACGGCGTGGATCAATTCAACGTAGTCGGCGAGGGTCACGACCGGCGGCAAAAACACGTGCAAGCGTCCATCACGCACTTCGGTGCAAAGGGCGGTGCGCACCACACCTTCGCCAGCGGCCGCGGCCGCCCGCTGCGTGCTTAGCGTCGCAGCGTGCGGGGCTTGTATCTGGCGGTACCAATGGCGAGGCATTAATGGCTGCGGCAACGCGAAGTGATCGTGGACCGGCGCTGTTTCGCGTTCCAAGTCGGCGCTGGCCGGCAGCGAACTGACGGGCAGACGCAGACCGAGCGGTGAATCGCCGGGGATGAGGTAGAGCTGTCCACGCCGCAACGGCCACGGACCCGTTTGCCAGCCACCGTGCAGGCCGCGCGCCAGCGGCAGCACGTAACCGGCCGGTTTGTACAGTGCGCCGTCGAATAGACGACGCAGCCGCTCGCGT
>JAYUQF010000070.1:0-5583 GCA_043756885.1 Pseudomonadota bacterium | reverse complement strand
ACGAGCGCGACGACCATGTGGTGAGCCTTTACCGCAAGTCGCTGCTGTACCTGGTGTCCAACGCTTTGGAAATTGATCTGCGCACACCCATCCTCGGGCTCGCCAATGTGGCAGATCCTAAATACCGCGGGTGGGATGGTTCATCCAGCACGGGCGAGGTGCTCGGTATCTGGCGCGAGGCGGCCAAGCTGGCCGGTTTGCGCGAGCGCACGGTGGTGGTTGAGCGGGACAAAATTCTGCAGAGCGTGAAACCAGCCAAAACTGCCAACGCCAATCACGGTGGGTTTGACAACGACGTGGAAACCATCACGGCCACTCTCAAGCGCATTACCCGTGGCCCGCTCAAGACGCCGGTGGACGATTTGCGCGGATTTTAGGAGCCTGTCGGATTTAGGCAATCGTGACGAGGCGAGTGGGAGGGCGAGGACAGATTGGTGCGCATTCGAGGCGAATAGCGAGCTATTTAACGAGGATGCGCGCCGATATGGACCGCTATCCCGCCGCCGCAGTAGATTCTGCCTAAGTCCGACAGGCTCCTGGCGCCTTGACAGCAGGCAGGTCGTGCTTAGAAGGTCACGGTGATGCGTGTACCTTCACTCGGCGTGGACTGCAGATTTAAGGTCCATCCGTATTGATTGCAGAATCGCTGTACGAGCGCCAGGCCGATGCCGCTGCCGGTGGTTTGTGCCTCAGCACCGCGTGCAAAGCGCTCAAAAAGTCTGGCTTGCATGGCCGGGTCGATGCCCGGCCCGTAATCCTGCACGCTTACCTGCTGCGCGGCGATGCGCAGGGTAATGAGTTTGCGGTCGGTATATTTGATGGCGTTGCGGAGCATATTGCCGATCACAATATCGACCACTGCCGGAATTGCCTCGACGGTCGCGGTTTGCGTGTCTTCCACCACCTCGATCACGATGCCACGACTGCGGGCGACGTCTTCCAGCGCAGCGACTTGCGCGGTCACAACCTGGATCAGGCAGACCGCTTCCATCTGCTTGCTGAAACTGCCGGGATCACGTGCCAGATAAAGCAGCGCTTCAATTAACGATGTCATCTGCCCACACCCGCGGCGGATCCGCGTGGCCAGTACCGCCAGAGCAGGCTGCTGCGTGACCTGACGTTCGAGCAACTCGGCAGCGCCTTGTATAGCGCTTAAGGGCGTGCGCAACTCGTGACTGACATCGGCCGAGAATTCACGCTCGCGATGGAGTAGCTGGCTCACCCGTTGGTGATACATGACGATGGATTGCGCCAGTAGCGAGACCTCTGCGCCGGCACTGGCGCCGGGCAGGCTGGATGGCTTGAGATCGGTTTGATCATCGAGCTGCTGTACACGCCGCGCGAGCTCGGTCAGTGGGCGGCTGAGGCGCCGCGCAAATACCGCACCGAGCAGCCCGGCGGTGAACATCACGACTACGACCAACAGCGCTATTGAGGAGAACAGACGGCTCTCAAAGATCTCGAAGTCATTTTCATCCAGTAGAAAGTAGTAGGTTCTCGCCCCGCGCGTCTCGATCTGCACGTGGTATTCGTGACCATTTAATTCCAACTCGTCGTCATCTGCGGTCAGCGCATGCAGATAGACCGGCAAGGCGCGTTTATCACCACCCTCAATGGCATACACCGTGAAATTCTGTTGTGGCACGCTCAATAATCGCGGGTCGCGTTCAAAAAATGCCACCCGATCTTCAATCTCACGACTGCGATGCACATCAAACAATTGGTCTTCCGCGACCTCAAAGGCAACATAGATGCCAACACAGAACAGTGCACAAACAAAGACGATCAGCGCCAGGATGCTGCTCGTCAGTTGGCGTTGCAGCGTGTTAACCATGTTCGTCCGATGCATAAAGGCGATAACCAGCGCCCCGCACGGTTTTGATCAAGGCCGATGAAAAAGGTTTGTCGACAACTTCGCGCAACATGTGAATATGAATTTTGAGCGCGTCGGATTGCGGTGGGTCATCACCCCACACGAGCTGCTCCAGCTCCTGGCGCAAGACCACCCGGTGGGTATTGCGCATAAGTGCTTCGAGGATCTTGCGCGCGGTAGCAGTCAAACTGAGGGCCTGCTCGCTGCGGCGTGCACTCAAGGTTGCGGTATCGAGCTCCAGATCGGCAACTCTTAATACCGATGCCTGACTAAAACCAGCCGCGCGACGCACCAGCGCCAGCAGTCGACTGCGCAATTCTTCGAGCGCAAAGGGTTTAACAACATAATCATCGGCGCCGCCATCAAAGGCTGCGATTTTGCTGTCCAGTTCGCCGCGCGCGGTCAGCATTAGAATGGGGACCTGGGTATAACCCAAACCGCGTAATCGTTTGCATAGATCGGTGCCGGAGAGCCGCGGCAATGCAATATCAAGCACGATTGCATCGTGTCGTTCGCGCGTTGCGCTATCGAGTCCGATCAGACCGTCGGGTGCCCACTCCACGCTATGATCTTCGCCCTCGAAGAATTCGCAGATATTGCGGGCAACATCAAAGTCGTCTTCGACCAGGAGTATCTTCATGGCGGAGTGTCCGGCTGTGGGCGTCGGTGCGGCCTATGGCCGGTTTTGCCATGGGCAGTCCCGCGCGGGAATGCATACTGAATCTATCTCGGCCGTACCCAGCATGGCTTAAGCTCACGCAGCAGCAGGTTAGCTTGAGGTTAACGCCAGGTTAAACGCCGTCGCAAGGGTAGTCACCGCAAAGCGACCAAACCGCCCAGCAGGGCGGTGGCCAAATCCCAACGTGAGGTGGGCCTTACATGGGCAGGACCGGCGTTGACATCTCGATCAGCTCCAAGGTGACATCACCGCTCTCGGTATCAATTTCTTTAATCATGCCAAAACCCGGCGCATAGATTTTCAGTTCGTCAGCGCCCGGTGAGAGCGGGGTGTAGTCACGGGTCATGACACAGTTGCCCGTGCACGTGCCAACGGTGGCGGTCGCTGACTTTGTAATGCTGACTATGCGCGCCACGTCTTCAGCATTGCCAAGGTCAAATTCCTGGCGATAAACCTTGCCAACCTTGGGTTGCGCAAACATGACGATTCCAGGCAGCGCGCCGTCGCGCAGCGCTTTCCACGAGCCGTGCACATCGCGCAGTTCGCGGGCACGATCGGCCGCGATGTACTCGTAGTCAGACGAAATTTCTCCGCAATACCAGACGTTGCCACGTTTGTCCTGGGCAAACCAGTCAAACGTATCCTCGAGGATATAGTCCTGGTTACCAATACGGTTGGAGACCGAATCGTGCACGGTGCGACATTCAATACCACCGATATTTTTGATTTCATCGAGGACCTCAACCACGACGGTTTCGTCCTCACCGCGATAGACCTGACGCATGCCAGGCACTAACGGAAAATAACGGTTGGGTCTGGCTGCAGCTTCGGCAGCGCTGACAAAATTGGCCGGCAGGAAGGCTGGTTTATAAGCGCCCTCACCGAGGGACTTGCACAACGACGTGCGGGCCTTTTGCTGGGCTTTGCACAGTTTCTCGCCTTTGTTGAAGACGCTGTCCGCTGCTGCAACGCAGGCAAACCGCGCGGCCTTGGTGCCGGTGTTCACGCAACGGGCGGTAGCCAATGACTTCGCAGCATCGTTGCCGGTGCTGCAGGCTTGTTTGGCAAAATGGGTGGTGTCGCTGCAATTCTGGCCGGCGGCCACGGCGCAGCCGAGGTAGAGAGTGCTGCATAACGCAATAAACAGATAGGCCATGCTTCTGCTGTTGATGGAATGTAGTTTGCACTTCGAAGTTGCTTGAATGCCCATGTTTTTTCTCCTCACCTCGCAAGGGACAATCGCACCGGCGCAATTGCGCGGCACGCTGGTGGCGCGGTGTGCGCGCTAACCTTGAGTCGGACTATGGAGCGGCGAGGGTTGGAGACAGGTTGGTCTCAGGTTAAAACTGCGTTGCGCAGTCAAACCGATGCGTCAGCTTGAAATTGCCAGGGGTATGCGCTCAGGTGCCCGTGGTGAGGCTAAATAGTCCTTACAGCACCTGCACTGGTAAAGAATTCAAACCAACCAGGCGATTGTTTGGCATCCATTGTGGCGCACCGGTCAGTTTGAAATTAAGCCCGCTGCTCAGCAACTCCTCGAACACCACCCGCAGTTCTAAACGCGCCAGTACCGAACCCAGGCAAAAATGCACGCCGGCACCAAAGCCAAGGTGTTTGTTGGGGTAACGTGCGATGTCGAATTCAAACGGACGCTCGAACACACGCTCATCGCGATTAGCCGACATTTCCCAGAAGGTTACTTTGTCGCCCTCGCGTATCAATTTGCCGCACAGATCAGTGTCTCGCGTTGCGGTGCGACGTTTGTAACACGACGGTGTGGTCCAACGAATGATTTCTTCAATGCTTGTTTTGAGCAGGCTGGGGTCTGAACGCAAACGCTGCGAGGCTTCGGGTCGTTCAATCAAAGCCAATACCCCGCCGCTGATAGAACGGGTGGTCGTTTCAGCGCCGGCCGGGAATAACAAGCCAAAAAACGAGCGTAGCTCGTGATCTGACAGCGTTGAACCATCCGCCTCGAACTGCGCGTGAACGATAGTTGAAAAGATATCGCTCTGGGGTCGCGCGCGTTTTTCCTCGATAAGTCCCTGGGCGTAGCGGCGTACTTTGCGCACATATTCTTCGGCAATGACGGCATCCGACGGTGCCGCGATGCCCTGATCTATCCAATCGGCAAGCACTAGTCGATCTTTTTCCGGCACGCCCAAGACGATACAGATGGCCTGGGTCGGGATTTCGCGCGCAACCTTAAGGGCAAAATCGAGATGGTGGCCGGGCTTTAATTGCTCCAGCAGTTCGCGGGTGCGACGTCGCAACTCAGCTTCCAGTGCACCAATCGCCTTGACACTGAAACCCTCGTTGACGATACCGCGCAGTCGTTTATGCAGCGGATCGTCCGTTTGATTCATGACCTTGCCGGCTGAGGTTTCATCCTTGATGGTCGTGCCGCCGGCGGTGCGGCGACCGCCTTTGTCGGATGAGTAGACGCTCGGGTCCATGATCACCGCATCAACATCGGCATAACGACTGACCACCCAGAAGCCTTCTCCGTCGGGTGTCACGGCAGTCGGTTCATGCCAGTACAGCGGCTCATGGGCACGTAGCCAAGTGAAAAATTCGTGGGGAAAGCCGTGTGCAAAGCTCTGGCCGTCGGAGAGATCTAACAGCGGTCTAGCCATCAACATGGTCCTGTCTATAGAGGGCGCACAAGCGGAGCAAGCCCATCGATTAGAGCACTGCTTTTGTGGAGATTCCAGCCACCGTTGTCGCCGTTATACTCGGACCGCCATTTAACTATTGATACGTTCATTGCTCGAAGGAGCCTGGTATGTCCTCTGCAAGTCGCGCGGCCCACGCCAACAGCACTGCACCGGAGATTTTCGACGCCATTATTATCGGCGCGGGGATTTGTGGCATGTATCAACTCTATCGACTGCGTGAACTGGGGCTGGCGGTGCGAGTTTTTGAAGCAGGGTCGGGGGTAGGTGGCACCTGGTACTGGAATCGCTATCCCGGCGCACGTTTTGATTCTGAGTCCTATACCTATGGCTATTCGTTTTCCGCGTCGCTGGCC
>JAYUQF010000069.1:0-16273 GCA_043756885.1 Pseudomonadota bacterium | reverse complement strand
CGACTACCACCACAAGGGCAGCGGCCACTGCGCTCAATGCCATCAACCCCATCATGCGCTTGGTCAACCTCACAATGATGCCTCGGATCGCGGTGGCGGCAAGGATGGACCGCCGGATGCTTGATCCAATCGCTATCCCTGAAACACCACCCTTCGAGTCGAGTCAGGATTGGCGCCGGCCGTATATGCAGGCTCTCCTGCGCGCGACTACTACAGTATGACCGGCGCTCCGATGATTCAGTACGTCAACACACACATACGGAACTTTCCCGCCCAAGACGAAATGTAGGGCCGCTACTCGTTTGCTTGCTCCCCCGAGACACCGCTGAAAGTCGGCATACCAGCGTCGGCTATGTGCGGCGTGGCGTCGGCACCCGTGCGGCCGGGCAGGCCATAAAGTCCGCAAAGTCCGCCGCCGTCCATAGTTCGCTAGCGCACAACTGCCGAATTCCGATTTCTATTTAATACCAAGACAGCGGAAACGCGCTGAAGCATTAATTAATCCGGGAATAGAATCATGACTGCAAAGAAACTAACGTCCTTCTACGGATCGATTTTTACTGCCGTTATCGTGGCGGCCGGAGTGGCTTTGAGTATCTGGCTCGTTAAACGCAGAGGACTGTCACCCTATGAGAGACACGGCAGCGTATCGCCTGCGATGGTCGGCAAATGGGTACCTAGTTTATCCGTCGCCGGCGAGGAGGATCCCGGTGCCGCAGCAGAGATGCTGAGAGACTACTCAGAAAAATCTGCTCCTATCCAATGACTTTGTTTGGCGCACTGCCGATGACTGCTCAGTGTCAGGCCAGCGAAGTGCTGCTGAACTCTGCCCTGGTTATTATTCTGGAAAGCCGCAGGAGCCAAGCTCAGATCGGACTCACCGGTCCGGCGAGCGATGAGCAAGTTGAATTGGCGACCTTATCAAGACCTACGGGGTTCGCGAGCTGACTTGAATGGATCAACATTATGTCGCGCGTTTTTTGATAATCGCTCAAACCCGCCTTGGCGCCAACAGACGTTCACCGCGGGTGGCACCGCGCCGCTCCTGTGTGGAGAACTCGATGATGCTTTGTTAGGGCCGCTGTAGTCGGCGCAGTCTGTTCATAATCGAGCAGACAACAAACCTGTCCGGGCCGTTAAGTTGCGGTGTGAACAGACCTGATATGTACTTTTCCAACGCCCTGAGAAGTTGCCCTGAGATGAAGATAAACTTATCTGCCAGATCTTCCTGCAAGCGGTTTGTGCCTTGTCAACCGCAATCTCGACTGTGTCGGTAACCGCACATACTGGGTTTCGCATCGACAGCTAGTATCCCGGCAGAAGTACACCTGTTTCGCGCGGTCCATTGAGTTAGGGTCAGTTAAAGCGGCGCGCGGATCTCACAGACACCAACAAAGGGGAATGCCCATGCGCGAAATTTTTCATACCTTCTGCGCGGCTGCCGTGGCTGGTGGACTTCGTGCCCATGTCCCGCGGGCCGCCAGGCACCTACGCAGGCCGGTGCTGTTGTTTGGTTCCCGCAAATGCTGGGGGCCGCAATGAAGAACGGGGCGACAACGGTGCGAATTGCGCCATGTTCGGCGCAGACGGTGGAGCTTTGCGTCGGCGATGAATTGGTGATTATCGATCCCTGCGGCCAGCAAGTGAGCGATGTGGTGGCTTTTGCACGTCCGGATGGTGATGAATATCTGTCTTCGGGCCGTTCGCTCGACTATGCGGCGCGGTTATGGCTTACCACGGGTGACGTGCTGTACTCGAACCGCAGCCGCCCGATGTTCACTATCACGCAGGACACCTGTGGCCGACACGACTTTACTTTGACCCCGTGTTCTGAAGATACATTTAAAATCATATACGGGGAGAATGACGGACGTCCGGGCTGCGAGGGCAACCTGTGGGCCGCACTGGCTCCTTACGAGATCGGGCTCGATCGAATCCCCATCGCGTTTAATGCGTTTATGCACGTTGCAGTGGATGCCGTGACCGGTGAATTTTGTGTGCTTCCGCCGCGCAGCAAGGCCGGCGACTTAGTGCGACTGCGCGCCGAGATGGCACTCGTGGTGGCAATTTCTGCATGTTCTGCGGGGCAGTCGAACAATTTCTGCTTTAAGCCCATAGATTTCCAAGTGGTGCGTTGCTGAACTAATGCGCAGTACGTGAGTGGGCCCGCTTCACGAAAAAAAACGGGTGCTCCCGGCCGGAATTCCGCACGAGAGGAAAGCCAGGTGGTTTTAGTGCTGGTCCATTTCGGGTGACCGGCGCGTGTCGTAGCCCCAACTGCTCAGCGTGCGCAATAGCGTCGACGCCAGCAGACCCAAGAGCGCCGGTCTTGCTGCCCCATGTCACGCAACTTGATCGGCGCGAATATGAGATGCGCTCCTCGGCAAAGATTTGCTAGCGCGCGTGGCTTGGTGCGCGAGTTTTATTCCGTACAATCGATGGATAATTCACGAACGTGCGGGCACGGGTACTTTGAAGCCATCTCCAATTGTAGTGACGGCCCCTGGGGTCTCAAGGCGCGCTGGAGCGTAAACGCATGATGACGCTGGCGCGTTAGCCTGCCGCCCGCTCCGCCTATGGCTACGAGCCGGGCTGTGCCGTTGGCGAACTATCGGTGGCACTCGCCGCGCGTTGCGACCATCTGTTGGTCTCAGATGGATCTGCTCGTGCGTTCAATCTCGCCCGGAAAAAAAACGTCTCGCGTCACTAGCCCCAAGCGCGTGTAGAGCAGGTTTGCTTGCCACGGGAGTGGCCTTTTCGTTCTCTAACTTGAATAGGAGACTGCGGTGAATACCGATCAAACTGCAATTCGGAAACTTCTGGGGGAGTGGACACGCGTTACCCGTGAAGGGCCACAGGATGACGTCCTAAAGAATCACAGCGATGACGCTGTGTTCTATGACGTACTTCCCCCGCTAAAGTATGAATCGGCCGCTGCTTATCGGGCAAGTTGGGATGAATGGCATCCCGATACCCAAGGCGACGTGCAGTTCGAACTGGAAGACCTCAAGGTGACCGCGAGTTCAGAGGTCGCGTTTGCTCACGGGATCCTTCAGTGTGGCGGCACGCTACCGGATGGCAAAACGTTTCAGGACACTGTTCGATCAACATTCTGCCTGCGAAAAGTAAGAGGTGAGTGGACGGTTTTTCACCAGCACCTTTCTAAACCATACGGCACGAATTGACCTGGTGATTTAAATGAGCATCTGATGTCTTACATCGACGGTTTGTCCTCGCGACACCGACTGCGAACATGCAGAAGTTCACTGCTCACGCCACCGATTTCGACAGCGTGTTCCTTCAACACGGGGCCAGCCGCGTAGTTAAGTGTCGGGGCGCCGACGTGCCCAGGGGCAAAACCACCGAATTCTATGGGGCGGTCCACACCACGGACGACGGACTGTGGTGTTCTCGTGGATCAAACGGACCAACAAAGGCAGCCGCGACAACGTAATGCAACGCATGGACGAACTTTGCAACACCGACGAGCGCTTCGTCCTGGCGAAGAACCCTATGCAGTTCGACCGCAAACGGTCGGAGAGCCGGACGGCGCCGCAGCTGGCGCAGTAGACATGGATTTCGAGCGTGACGCTTTATGCCTGGCGAAAGCAAGCCAGACCATCAGCAGCCATCGTGCCGGGAGAAGCCGGGACTTCAGGTTGATTCAACGCAAAAGGGACGATGGCGATAATTGAAGATGGCTGGCTTGGAAAAGCGGAAACAAAACCAAGCCAGCATCTTCAGTCGGTAACAGTTGGGGGAACTTGTTACCTAGCCACAGGGGGGGCTGTCGGCTGGGAGGAATCTTAGCAACCACGAAATTTGAGTCTGTCTGTAATCCCACATTCAACTGCAATGCCCGAAATAAACCAACCGCCTGTATCCCGTTGAACCGTCCCAGGAATGTGTCTACTGGAGACCGGAAGCGCTACGGTGATAACGTTTTTTCTACAAATGCGAGATATCGCCTGGCTTATTTTCGGCGGTCTTAGACAGTCTTGGCGCCAGCTCGGCGTTTAGTCCGTGCGCTAGCTTTTCGAGCTCTGCCACGCGCACCTCGGCCAGCGTTGTCCGGCTGCTTGTTTCGACCAGTTGGCTCCGCAAGGGATCGGCTTCTTCGCTTGCTGTTCGGGCAACCGTTTCGCGGGGGCTAACGCGCGCTCTGATTTTTTCCATCTCGGCGGTTGCTTGACCGGCCCGATCAGCCGCTTCGGTTTTCTCGGCCTCTAACGGCGTGCTGGCCCAAACGCGTCTTATTCCGCGGCCGCCGCCATTAAATAAAGTCCAATCGCATTAGCTGCTAATGATCCAAGCGATCCAGAAACAACCGTTTCGAGTGCGGCGGTCATCACCTTTCCAAAATTCCCCAACGCAAAGCCAATCGTGCTATCGCATAACGATCAAAACCGTATTGCCTGGCCGTCTTTGCCTGACTGTGGATGAGAATGGCTGTCTGTACTTGGAGGGGCGATAAGCCGCTCAGAATGGCTTGCAGAGCTTCTGAGGGGGTGGCCTGCTCGCGAGTGTTTTGGGTGATCATAAGGGATGGATCTCGCCGGGGTGGAAATAGGCGCGCCCCACTGACGGGGGCGCACCCTGGGCTGGTCTAGGAACGAACTGCTTTTCGACGCAAGTGAAGCAATCCTCCCAACGCCGAACCTAACAAATAGACCGCTGCCGGGACCGGAATCGCGCTCGGCGCCTGGACTAGATCGAAGGTGTAGGTGTTGCCTTGACCTGGATCGGGGAGACTTATATCAAAACGGGCAAGCGCATCAGCCCCTATTGCCAGGGATCCAACAAAGTCCAAATTGCGGGGTCCACTGGTGGTCGGGCCCACCAAATCGAATCCACCTAGTGTTGAGCTCTGAAATGAAGTGAAACCCACCCCATTGGTAGATACAGGTTCAATGATGGAAAGATGGTAATCGTCCCACTTCACGCCCGATCCATTAATGATTTGTTCCGTGAAAGAAAATTTATTTCCACCTCCACCACTCTCGTGAGCAACGGTTATTCTCAAGGTAACGGGCGCGAATTCTGTGAATGACTTTGTGAGGCCGATGGCATTCAGGTCATTGTCGATATTCAGCAAACTGAGTGTGCCGCCAGACCCCGCTACCAACTCTACGCTTGAGACGCTTGAGGCCGCGAGCGCGCCATGGCTTATGCCGAGCGCCATCAAGACCGCCGCGGTGATGGGACCTCTTTTTAGCCGATCGTAGTTAATGCGCTTATTCATAATTAACTCCTATCTGAATTGGGAGAATTCAAAAAATCGTTCCCTGGGAGGATGCTCGAGAAAAATCTACGTGTTTTTTGTTTGATGTCGGGATCGACGTCGTCACACATTCAAGGAGATAAAACGCCACTGTCTACGGCGTCACGCTATTGGCAGCGAACGTCAACGCTATGAGCGCTAGCGAGCCGACCTGCCAGATCTCCGCTGGCAACGTTGCAGGCCTCATCGAGTTCACGAGCTTTGGCTTGATGGCCCCGCTCCCGGTAGACGGAAATCGCTCAGCCCTATGGACCGGGATTTTTTTTGTCAGCCGGGGTCACTTTAAAACAGGCGCCCGGTTGCCATGGGAGTGGTGTCTTTCGTCCTCTGCGAGAAGTGGCGGTTGCCTGGATAGAGGCAACCGCCTATTGCTTATTCTCTGCTTTCACCTCGGTTCTGCCTGGGTCGGTATCAAAAAGCCCGTGTCCTAACGGCCGCTAGTTCCGCTGCCACCAGACGAGCTGCCGCTTCCGCTGCCCATCGAGGACCCACTTCCATTTCCCATCGAACCGTCGCTACCACTGCCCATCGAGGACCCACTTCCGTTCCCCATCGAGCCGTCGCTGCCGCTGTCCATCGAGGACCCGTTCCCATTGCCCATCGAGCCGTCGCTAGCGCTGCCCATCGACGATCTGCTGCCGCTGCCCGTCGAACCGGAACCGGCGCTAGCACTGTCCGTGGTGTTTCCTGGTTGCGTTAACGTTCCGTGACCAGATGAGTTGGAGTTCCGACTACCCGATCCGTAGCCGTGTGCCCCAGAACTATCGGCACAATGTGATGCGGTGCTTCCGTCCACACATCCAGCGGGTGAGTTTCCGCTAGGCCCCCCGCTCGGATTGTTGATCGTATCGGCGGCGAAGGCCGGCGTGCCCAAACCCAGGGTGCTGCTTATCAGGAGTGCGCTGTAGATTTTATTTACCATTTTGACTTTCCTTTTAGTGTGTTGATCGCCCATCAAAGCCTATACCGTTCGTAATGGTCGTCTGTGCGTTACTGAACTGCTTTAAGTCAAGCCCAAGGCGCTAAGTACCCTGGTCAAAATCATCTCTACATTCGGCCGTTCGTGAGCGGCCGCAGCGGCGTTGCATTTCTTGGCAATAGCCCCGCTATTGCCAGCGAAACGCGCCTAGCCGCAACCACTCAAGAACACCCTCGGTGTTGACAAGATAATATTGACCAGGGTCCTAAGGCTGGAGATCAGGAAGCTCTGCTCGGCTTACGATTTAGTCGATGTCGAGCCGTAGAGCGATGCTCTGTGATGATCGCCAGTTTATTGAATGCCGCGCGAGACATCACGTTAGTCGAGCCAGATCACTGCGCTTGATACCGTGTCGATCGGGGCGCTACTTGAAAATCGCAGACGCGATATTCCACTGCGCGAGTGCCGTCAAGGCCGCATCAGGTGAAGAACCTCAACTGCAGGAACTGCTCACACGTTCTCGCCGTCCACCACCCTGGTATGGGGCGGCCACAAGCGTAGCGGCTCGGATGGCCTCAATCGGTAGCTTCGGCGTTGTTCAAACAACAAGCGGTGGAGATCGGGCTGAGTCTTTCCGACGGAACACCCTCAGGGCCCCGGACAAACCTAGTTGATCAGACTCGACGTGCTCGACACGCATGCGCGACCCTTAATTACCCGCGCACAGATTTGAGCTTTCATAGCCAGCTAATAGCAATGTTTATGAGGCGCGCCGCACCGAAGGCCTGATGTCGCTTTGACATTCTTGCCGCTCGCAGCGCCGCTTGCGCACTCAAGCACGGCGTCCCAACAACGCAATTTAATCCCTGATATCCGGGAGTAGACCTTCATGCATAACTCTATAAACGCTAGCACGCGGCGACCCCGAAAAGCGCAGCCGCGCACTCGTGCCGCGTGTACCTTCGCCATCCTTTCTCTTGTCTCGTTATCTGCAAACGCGGTGCAAATCAACATTGATACATCCGCTCAAGCTGGCAATGCTGCGGTATTCAGCGTCACCCTGTTGGACGGAGACTTTGTTGCCAACAATGTCGCCGATGTCAGTCTGCTAGTCACCGACGCGCAACTGAGCGGCGTTCAACAATGCGTTGTCGGCTGCCCGGCTATCCCGTCATTTCGGCTGGACGATGCCACTGGCTTTGCAGAGCTCACACTAAATATTGCCTCCTTGGGCAGCTTCATCAAGTTAAATCTCGATTTTACCCAGGCATTTTCCAACAGCCGAGTCGACGGGTCTTCAGACTTGATTATCGGCGAACTGCTGAACTTGACTGACTTCCACACCAATCTCAATGCCCCGGTGGCGCCCGTGCCGTATCAGGACGCTGTGTTCGTCGTGAATGTGGCGACCAATAGTGTGGTCGGTGCAGCCGGCATTACCACCGTACCAACGCCAGCGTCGCTTGGCCTGCTCGCTGCCGGTGTCGCAGTACTGGCCAAGCGCCGCGTGCGTTCCGTCCTGCGTGCGCTTGCACCATCCACAACCTAAGTACAACACCTTCGGAGACTCACCATGTCCTTACTCAAGAAAGATCACCTGCGCGTGCCAATTACAGTCCTGAGCGCTGTGCTCAGTGCCGGCATCTGCAATGTGGCGCTGGCCGCCAATCATCGCGAAGCACCGTTGACGGCTATCGATACAAAAGCCGACATCACCGATTGGTTTGCGTTTGTGAGCTACGATGACCCGTCGAAGGTCACCATGATCCTGAATGTCGATCCGCTGCTGCAGCCCTCAAATGGGCCGAACTACTTCCCGTTTGATTCTGAAATTCAGTACGACATGAAAGTCGATAACAACTTTGACGCCGATGAGGACGTCATAGTGCGGGTGCGGTTTGCCAAGCCCGAAATTCGTTTACCTGCGGTCTTCACCGGCTTCGTAGGCGCCGGCAATGGCATCAGTACACCGGCCAACTCACCCTCACCCATAGCCCCCGGCTCGCCTCTGATCCCGGCCGCCATTACCCATCTCGACGGCACGGGCTCTGAAGGCTTAAGCTTGCGCCAGACTTATACCGTCACGGTGCTCAAAAAGCTCGGCAACCAGTGGTCGACGGTGTTCAGCTCAGGCAGCAAGAAACTGATTGCGGTGCCGTCCAACGTTGGGCCACGCACGATGCCAAACTATGAGGCGCTCGCCAAAGAAGGCATTTACGATCACGGCAACGGCATCAAGGTGTTCGCCGGCACCGTAGATGATCCGTTCTATATCGACCTTGGCGCGGCCTTCGACACGCTCAATTTCCGCGCTGGCGCCACTAGCACAGGCACACCGGGCGTTCTTTCCGACGGCCAGGACGCGCAAGACAAGCTCAACTTCGCGCCCGATGCAGTATCTGGATTTAACGTCAATTCAATTGCCGTCGAGCTCCCGATCTCGATGTTGACCGTTGATGGACAGGTCCATGCGGCGACCCAGGCCAAGGCTGTAATCGGCACGTATGGGTCTACATCGCGGCCGCGTATTAAGACGCAGCCGACGGTGCCAGGCGGCAACCCGTCCCTGTCGACTGTCTTTACGCCTATCCAGCGCATGGGAAATCCCCTTATCAACGAGCTCATTATTGGTACAGGAGACAAGGACAAGTTCAGCATGAGCGCGCCGAAGGACGACGCCCAATTTGCGACCTACTTCCTCGACCCTCTGCTGGCGCGTGTCATCAACGCAGCTTATGCCGGGGCCGTGCCGATCCCGACGCCGCCGCGTAACGACTTACTGCCGCTGGTGACCTACAAGGCGCCTATTTGCTCCGCCTGCACAACTGCACAGGCTGGGCCGGTAGCCGATCTGTTGAGGCTCAATACCGGCATTGCTCCGACGCTGCAAGCCAACCGCAAACGGCTCGGTTTCATCGCCGGCGATAGTGCGGGCTTTCCGAACGGTCGGCGCGTGTCCGATGACGTCACCGATATCGCGGCACGCGCCGTGGTAGGAGTGTTGGTCGGTCCCGCCTTCAATAAAGCGCCGAACAATCGCATTGGTGATGGCACTAACAGCAACGATCGAAGCTACCAGGAGAAGTTCCCCTATGTTGCCTTTGCGAACAGCGGCCGTAACTCTCGTCACGTGGATGTGAGCGAGCCCGGCTGCGCGGACGTCGTAGCGCCGTTCCTGCCGAAGAACTGCCCGACTAACTAGGCCGCTGTACTGACGCATCGCCATGCAAGCCTGCATGGCGATGCCCACCCTGGCATGGCCGCGACCAAAGACACCACTACAAGTTATGGACGCTGGCTGGGGTGTGTGCTGATTATTTTAATCTGCCGACCCGTCCTGGCGCACAAGCCCAGCGACAGCTACCTGAGTCTCGAGGTTCGCGCTACTCATCTCGAGGGCCAATGGGACATCGCGCTACGCGATCTCGATTATGCAATTGGCCTTGACAGCGATCAGAACGATCAGATCACATGGGGTGAATTACGCGCGCACCATAACGCAATATCGACGTACGCACTGGCACACCTGGGCATTGAGGCCGACGGACTTGCATGCGCGACCCAACCCACCACTCATCTTGTCGACGAACACAGCGATGGGGCCTACGCGGTGCTGCGATTCCGCGCGGACTGTCCCGGGCCAGTTACTCGGCTGCAACTCGACTATCGTTTATTCTTTGACCTTGACCCGCAACACAAAGGCTTGCTGCGTCTAAGCAAAGACTCGAACACGCGCAGCGCAGTTCTAGCCATCAACGATCCCATCCAGTCCTTTGCGCTCGGACAGTCGGGAATGCTAACCGAGATGCGTCAGTATCTGAAACTTGGGATCTGGCATATTTGGATTGGGTTCGACCACGTGCTCTTTCTTTTTTCACTCCTGTTACCTGCGGTGCTCACCCGCCACAATCGCCGCTGGCAAGCCGCCGCCAACCTGCGCATTAGCCTGTGGGACGTGACCCGGGTGGTGACGGCTTTCACGCTTGCCCACTCGGTGACCTTGAGTCTCGCCGCACTAGGTGTCGTGTCTATCCCCTCGCGCGTAGTGGAGTCGACCATTGCAGCCTCAGTGGTGATCGCGGCGTGCAACAATCTCTACCCGGTATTTCTGGAGCGGCGCTGGATCCTCGCTTTTGTGTTCGGCCTCATCCACGGCTTCGGCTTTGCCAGTGTCCTGCAGGACCTCGGATTACCGGCCGCTCATTTGATGGCTAGCTTGGTGGCGTTTAATCTCGGTGTGGAGTTCGGCCAGTTGGCCTTGGTGGCCTTGTTTATTCCGCTGGTGTGGCAGATCCGTGGGAGCGCCTTCTACCGCTGGCCGGTGATGACGGGCGGATCTGTTGCTATCGCGTTGCTTGCTCTCGTGTGGTTCTGCGAACGCGCACTACTCGTCACGCTGTTATGAGCCCTGCTGCACCCGTCACGGGAATAGCCACAGTAGCGCTGCTGATCTTGACGTTCTTAGCGTCGGCATCCGCCGCGCCGCGGCTTCCCACCGATGATAGCCAGGTGCTCGAACACCTACCCTCCACGGTGGCCGATAGCGAGGCGCGCGAATTGCGGGCGCTTCGTCAAGCACTCGTCGCGGAGCCGGATAATCTGACCTTAGCGGTGCAACTGGCCAGTAAATACATCGAGATTGGACGAAGCACCGGCGATCCGCGCTATAGCGGTTACGCGCAAAGCGCCCTCAGCTTTTGGTGGGGGGAGCCGTTTCCACCGCTGCAGATCTTGGTGCTACGTGCGCAACTTCGCCAGCGCGTGCACGAGTTCCCGGCAGCGCTCGCCGATCTCGATCTCGCCATCAAAACCGACCCGCGTGAATCGCGCGCACGGCTGCTGCGGGCTACTATCGGGCAAGTGACCGGCGACTACGACTCGGCCAGTGGCGACTGCGCCGTGCTTGAGCAGACCGCCAATCGGCTGTTCGGTGTGCACTGCCGCGCAAGCATACTGAGCATGACCGGCAGCTTGCCTCAAGGCTACGCGCTCTTAAAGGCGGAAGCGGACAATCTCAGATCGCTTGATGCCGCTACAGCGGCTTGGATCCTCACGAGTCTCGCCGAAATGGCAGATCGCCTCGGTCACGCAGTTCAAGCATCCGCGCTGTTTCGTCGCGCTCTAGAGCTCACCCCAGCAGATCAATATCTTCTTATCAGTTACGCAGATTTCCTCCTTGCCGAGGGCCGTGCACACGAGGTACTGCCATTACTCGCTCCCTACCCGCGAGTCGACGGTTTACTCCTGCGCTACGCACTGGCGCTCAACGCCACCGGCGCTGACACCAGCGAGGTCATAGCCCAATTGCGCGCCCGGTTCGCGGCGAGCACGGCGCGCGGCGAAACCGTTCACCAGCGCGAACAAGCACGTTTCGCGCTCGATATAGAACATGCCGCGCCTGCTGCGGTAACACTGGCATTAGACAACTGGACGGTTCAAAAAGAATCTGCGGATCTGCGCATTCTCGTGGGCGCAGCGCATGCCGCCAAGAACACGGCGGCACTGGAGACAGCCAAAGCCTGGATCACGCAGCATCGCTACCAGGATCGACGTCTGGATGAGGCCCTGCAGTTCCATAACTAGCTCAAACCGGATCTGATGTTCGAAGTTTGAATAAGAACGAGGTATCTGAAATGTCGTCCCCGCACAGCTTGTCAAGCGCAAAGGATCCGCTAACGTGAAAGTGAATAACGTTGTTAAATTGACAGGCCAAGTCGCGGTTGGATACGCGCTGACTGCGATGCTGAGAATCGGCGCACAAGCGCTTATCCGCAATCGTTTCTATCCTTGCGCCGCGTCTGCGGTTTTGTTTGAAGGTTGGGGGCTGGTCGCGTTCGCAAAACAGGGGCCGGCTCACCGACTGCGTACGTGCTCCGGCACCGAGCTAGCCACGCTACCGGCCTGTAGGCGCGCTGGTCGGAAAGCATCGAGACCAAGAATTGTATCGCGCGCATCGAGCAACACTCGACCCGCACAACGCGAACAGGTCATGAACGTGCCTTGCGCATCGGACTTGACCAATGGCGCGGTGCCAACATATTCAAACAGTGTGGGCGTGGCCGGTTGCGGTCGCAATTGATATAGCGTCCGGCGACAGAAGGGGCAGGCAATTGCAGTATTCATTTTGGAATTAACTCGCTGCTCAAAGTAACAATGGTGCGGGTCTGACTGAACATCAGCGTCGCGGCGGTAGTGCCATCACTATGCAAAGCTTGACCGACTACGACGCCGGCACTTGATGTTCCAAGCTGCCTGAAACTATACCCGCCGTGCGCCCCCATTCTCTGTGCGCACTCGCACACCGGCGCGTGCGTGCGGCTTAGTTTTTTCGTTATTGGCAGCCGTAGGTGGATTGGTCGATATATCGACTGTATCGTCGGACGCGACTTCGACTTGTTGAAAGCGCCGAGTGGCGCGCGCAGAGCCAAATGTGTGTGCATAAACCCAGGTAAATTCGGCTCCAATCAGAAATATTTGCGCCGAGTAATAAACCCAAACCAAGATCACCACCAGAGAGCCGGCGGCGCCGAACGATGACGCCACCCCACTCTTGCCGATATAAAACCCGATTAGAAACTTGCCCACTGTGAACAACAGTGACGTCACCACGGCGCCCACCCAAACATCGCTCCACTGAACTTTCGCGCGCGGCATGAGTTTGTAGATCATCGCAAATACAGTCGTCGTGAGCCCAAACCCGACTAACAAATTGATGCTCTGCGCCAGCGTCTCCGAGTTGCCGAATGCGCCACCCCACCACTTGCCCAACGCTGCGATTACTGCCCCCATTACGAGCGAAACTATCAGGAGAAAGGCGATACCCAGGATCATGCCGAATGAGAGCAATCGAGTATGTAAGACCGTCCACCAGCCGCTCGATTTAGTGCGCACAGGAGCCCGCCAGATACGGTCAAGTGCGTCTTGTAATTCACCGAAAACACTGGTGGCGCCGATAAGCAGTATGACGATGCCAATGATCGTCGCGGCGATGCTTTCCGTCGGTTTGGCAGCACTCGCTAACAAACCCTCTACAGCTAATGCCGCTTCCGGACCCATCGTTCCGCGCAACTGGCCGAATATTTCGCCCCGCACGGCGTCGTCACCAAATACCAGGCCCGCGATAGAAATGACGATCAAAAGCAGTGGCGCGAGGGAAAAAATGGTGTAGTACGAAAGTGCCGCACCCATACTGGGCGCGTAATCGTCGAGCCAGGATGATGCAGCTTTTTTAACCAGCCCCCACCAAGCCGCCAGCGATCGCTGGTCGCTCACGGTCAGTGCACCGCTGCCGCAGCAGGACGGAAGCTGTGTGCGCACGAAGGCGTGTCGGGATGCAATAACACGATTATGTCGGCCTCAAACCTCTTTTTGTACCGATGGGCCGTTTATTTGAACTGTCCATTCGTAAACCACCACCCTCGTACTTTTGCCTGCCAGGTTCTGTTCGGCATGCCGCACTGGTGGCACATAGACGGGTCCGCGGATTCCCGATCAGATCCAAAAGCGGCGTGCGCTCGCCGGCGCACATACGATAAGCCCATTCAAGATTACTGTTGCGGCGAACATCCGCTGAACTGCATGGGGGTCTCTTCATCTGCGGGTCAGTGGTCAACCACTGCATTGCCGCAGTCATTCTCATTAGGAGGAGTAATCATGGGCATCATCTGGACAATTGTTGTTGGCTTAGTTGCGGGCGTGATCGCCAAGTTCCTCATGCCGGGCAGCAACGAGCCCTCCGGTTTTGTACTGACAGCGCTTCTAGGAGTGGTGGGAGCGGTGGTTGCAACCTATCTCGGGCGAGCGCTTGGATGGTATACGCCAGGGCAGGGTGCTGGACTTATCGGTGCGGTGGTTGGCGCTTTGATCGTTCTTTTTATCTGGGGCGCAATGTCTGCGCGCCGCGTCTAGCACTTTATGCGCGAGCAATGTCTGCAAGCACCGCATCACTTATCGCCGGTGACTACCCCAAGGCCGTCCCCGGCGATCTTCAGCCACTGACCAGCTTAATCAACTAGGAGAATGAAATGAGTCGCGCAATGCCATCTATGGTAGCCCTGTTGGGACTTCTTGCCGTCGCCGGCTATCAAAACCGCGACAAACTTGCCGAAGCGCTCGCTGGACGCAAGCAGGGAGCAACTGGCGGACCTCAAGATGATCGTCAAGCCGGTATTATCGATAAGCTGGCCGGCATGCTCGGCGGCGCGAGCGCGGGGAATATTGTTAGTGGAGGTCTGCGCGAATTGATCGAGCGCTTCAAGCAAAGTGGGCAGGGCCGCGTCGCAGACTCGTGGGTAAGCACCGGCCCCAATCAACCTCTGCGCACTGATCAGTTTGAACAAGCTATCGGCCCCGAGGTGTTAGACAAGCTTTCGCAGCACACCGGACTTTCCCGAGAAGACCTGTTGTCAAGGCTTACACAGGACTTGCCGGCAGCGGTGGATAAATATACGCCTGCGGGCCGCCTGCCAACCGAAGACGAGGCGGCGAAACTGGTTTAGCGCCGGCGCTACTTAGACGTCGCCCATTTCGCAGCGCGCTGCATTTGCCGCGTCTCCCGGTGGCACCGAAAGGGCACAAGTAACAAACCCGTATCTGGAACTTATGAGTAGTAGTCCATGCCGACGAGAGAGCCTGACAAATCAAAGCGCGACACGACCTCCAGCGATCAATGTCCTGCAGGCGCCCAGGAGCGCAATGCCGGCGATTACGAGCGACCGATTGATACGGTGCACGACGAAAAATCAGCCGTCGAAAAAAGCAACGCACGTGGTGAGCAGGAGCAGTCCATCCTGAACGAAACACCCGCACCCGGCGCTGAGGAAAACGATCAAGGGCCGTACAATCGAGGTGGTCAGTTCGAAGCAACGGAGGCGAACGGCGACTCTCCGTCGACTCAAATATCGCTCGGCGCACATAAGCGTGGTCAACAAGAGTGGCAAGTCGAAGCGAGCAACCCTGACAGTCAGGTGGCAGAGAAAGAATAGTCCGATCCGCGCTGTCGATGCTTTCGGTTTGCAAGCGATGTGCGGGCAACAACGCGAGCCATCATTTGTCAAGAAAGCGATAAGCCGAGCGCCAGCCCCCAGATTTATCGCCGCCCCTCTGTTCGATAACGAACGGAAGCGCAGCTGGTCACTTTACACACTGTCGCCGCGCATGCGTTCCCAACATATTCGACCAAATCTGAGACGAAAATGGCGATAAAACCCGACATTGACCGACAGGAATCGCTTTGCGTCCCGACAAAATCGCGTCGCAAGGTCTGGCAAAAAATGACAGCCGTTCCCAAGCCTGACGCTTCGCCGGTGATGGCCTGCCCGCCCCACTCTGACAAAACGATACCTACACCACTCGCCGCAGCAGAGGCGGATGACAACATCGTTTCGCCCTGTATGGAGGTGCGCCTGAATATCAATGGCCAAGCTTACGCCCTCGTCATTGACAGTCGTGTAACTGTGCTTGACGCATTACGCGAGCATCTCGACCTTAGTGGCACAAAAAAGGGTTGCGGCCACGGTCAGTGTGGTGCGTGTACGGTCTTGATCAATGGCCGTCGTGCAAACGCCTGTCTTAGCTTGGCAGTGATGCACGATGGCCATGCGATCACCACTATCGAGGGCCTCTCAAGCGGCGACCAACTGCATCCGATGCAGGCGGAGTTTTTCGCGCACGATGGCTTCCAATGCGGTTACTGCACACCAGGTCAAATTTGCTCGGCAGTTGCCATGCTCGGTGAAGCGCGCGCGGGTATGCCAAGTGACGTAACGCCGGACCTGAACGGCGGATTCTCCCCGCTGAGCGACGAAGAAATACGCGAGCGAATGAGCGGCGACCTCTGTCGCTGTAGTGCTTACCCCAATATCGTCGCAGCCATACGTGCTGTGATGGTCAAGACCTCGTGAAGGCCTAGGACCCTGGTCAAAATTATCTCTACATTCGGCTGTTCCTGAGCGGCTGCAGCTGCGTTGCAATTCTTGGCAATAGCCCCGCTATTGCCTGCAAATCGCGCCCGGCAAGCAACCGCTCAGGATCACCCTCGGTGTTGACGAGATTATTCTGACCAGGGTCCTTAC
>JAYUQF010000068.1:0-2166 GCA_043756885.1 Pseudomonadota bacterium | reverse complement strand
GCGCATTTAAAAATCGACTAGTTGCACCACATCGGTGCCGCCGGCCGCGCTCGGTCTGCCGGGTTATAACGCCCCAGCGTTTAAGAAATCTGCGGCGCTGCCGCTTCCCTACCAACATTGACCCCGGCACAACGCTGGGAGTAGGAGTTGAGCATGGGGCTGGAATCATTTGTACGCGGCACACACGACGACATCATTCGTCGTTTCCTTGAACACTGTCATCGTAAACATGTGCCCTCAAAGAGCATCATCATCCGCCAGGGTGAACCCTCGCGAGATTTGTACTACGTACTCAGTGGCTCTGTAACGGTACGTATTGAAGATCAGGACGGACACGAGCTGGTACTTGCCTACCTCAATCCTGGCGAGTTTTTCGGTGAAATCGGCTTGTTTGGTGACGAGGGGCAGCGCACTGCGGTGGTCCGTGCCAGGAGCCCGTGTGAGATCGCCCAGATCAGCTACGAGCGCCTGAAAGCCACACCGTCGCTGTTCCCGGATCTGGTCTACATCATTGCCGCGCAACTCGCCCAGCGCCTGCGTAAGATGGATCAGAAAATTGGCGACCTGGCCTTTCTCGATGTCGCTGGACGCGTGGCCCATACCCTGCGTGATCTGTGTAAGGAACCGGCCGCCATGACCCATCCCGACGGCATGCTGGTGCGTGTTACGCGTCTCGAATTGGGGGACATTGTTGGCGCCTCGCGGGAGATGGTCGGGCGCGTTCTGAATCTGCTCTAAGAACAGGGACTGATCAGCGACGATGGCAAATCGGAGGTGGTCTACGGCAAACGCGAACCAACAACCGGGCGTGCGACACACGCGTTATTGTCAGCGTCTGCGTCGCGCTGAAACGCTCAGCAACTGGCGTCGAGTTGCTGGCGCCCTGCGTCAGCCAATATTACCCGTCGGCCACCACCCGGTGGTCGATTCTGCGTGACAGGGCGGCTATGCTCGCCCGGCCCCCAGCAGGAGTTGAACAAATGTCCGCTTTGGCCACCGGTGCGGCTATCGCCACACGATGAGCCCCAGTGCGCAATCTTCCTTGGTTAATGTTCTGGCCCGCATCGGGCTGGCAAAAACCTTATTGGCGACCAAAACCCACGACCGCTATCTTGTGCATCGTCTGGAACGATACGACGAACGTTTGACCCTGCTGAAAGTTGGCGAGCTCAAGGCCGCGGGTGCACCAATCATCGGCCGGGTGAGCCGGCCGGAACCTGCTCTGCCGCTAGCATGGCATGAGTCGCTGACTTTCTATGGCCGCTGGTATGACGAACTGGCTCCGGCTGATCCGACCTACGCGTTGCGCATCAAGATCGCAAAATCACCCCAGGCCACCTTGCTCACCCAGATCCAGCGCGATGATCGTTATGGCCTGGTGGGCACCTACTATTCGGTCTTTCAAGCGATCATGGATGGCAAGCAGCGTATTCCGCTGATCCTGCTGGACACCAAGCTGGTCGACGATGACAGCCTGCCGGTCATCCTGCCCGATAGCGTGGAGCATAAGAGTTATGGCGAAATGAAGTCTTTATTGCGTCTTATGCTGAGAATCGAAGCACAGCGTGATCTGGTGTCTGCCACAGCACCCAAAACGTCTTAGACATCTGCTACGGGCGCGGCGTTAGCGAGTCGCAGCCTTGAACACCTGGGTCAGATTTTTGCGTCCGCCAGTTCACCGGCGCGGAACATGTCCACCAATTTGAACTTCTGCAACTTGCCCGACGCGGTGGCGGGGATCGCTGCCAACGCATACCACTGACTCGGCACTTTATGTCGCGCAAGGCGCGCTGCGACAAATTCGCGCAAGGCTTCACCGCTGGCCGAGGCCGCAGCCTTGAAGCTCACTACCGCGCCCACCTGTTCCCCCCAATAGTCATCCGGGATCCCCACCACGGCCACTTCAGCGATGGCGGGATGGGTGTAGATCACTTCTTCTATCTCACGTGGATAAATATTCTCGCCACCACGAATGATCATGTCTTTCAACCGGCCGGTCACGCGGCAAAAACCGCGCGCGTCCATGCTGCACAGATCGCCGGTATGCAACCAACCGTCGGCATCAATGCTGGCGCTGGTCGCCTCGGGCATGTCGTAATAACCCATCATGACCAGGAAGCCGCGCGTGCACAGCTCGCCGGGGGTGTCGAGTGTTACGGTTGCGCC
>JAYUQF010000067.1:0-2168 GCA_043756885.1 Pseudomonadota bacterium | reverse complement strand
GCGCTGCGGCTTGCCCGTTATAGCAAGGGTCAACGGCCATGCCTTGGCCGGTGGCCTGGGGCTGGTATGCGCCTGCGATATGGCCATCAGTACCGATGTGGCTCAGTTTGGGGTGCCCGAGACCAAGCTTGGCTTGTTTCCCATGATGATCCTGTCCTACATGATGCGTATTGTGCCGCGGCGCAAACTTTATGAGATCGCAACAACCGGCGAATCATTTTCCGCCGCAGAGGCGCTCGCCATGGACATTGTTAATCATGTCGTGCCCGCCGCCGAACTCGACAACAAGCTCAATTGGCTTATTGCCCGTATCGCCGACAAATCACCAACCGCGATTAAACTCGGCAAACAGGCCTTCCGCGCCATCGAAGATATGCCGCTCGACAAAGCGTTTGAATACACCCAGCTGATGCTGCCGATCATGGCGATGACGGCCGATGCCAAAGAGGGATTTGCAGCCTTCAACGACAAGCGCGCACCGATATGGCCGGGCAAGTGAAAGCCGTGGTGCGCATCGGATGCGGGGCTGGTTTCTGGGGCGACAGCGCGGCCGGACCAGCGCAGTTGGTCGTCCATGGGGCGCTCGATTATCTGGTAATGGACTATCTGGCCGAGATCACAATGTCGATCCTGGCACGCATGAAAACTAACGATGCCAACGCCGGTTATGCCACCGATTTTGTCGCAGCGGTGATGAAGCCCCTGCTCGGCGACATCGTCGCGCGTGGCATAAAAGTGGTTACT
Source organism: Pseudomonadota bacterium (assembly GCA_043756885.1). Classification (GTDB taxonomy): domain Bacteria; phylum Pseudomonadota; class Gammaproteobacteria; genus JADJYF01. Next base: position 1,424 of record JAYUQF010000067.1, on the reverse strand, counting down.
AACGCAGGTGGCGTCAATCCGCTGGCCTGCAAGGCCGCCCTCGATAAGCTCGCTGCCGATGCCGGCCTGCCGTTGCGGGTCGCGGCTGTGATCGGCGACGACCTGTTGCACGAGGCCGCGCAACTGCGTGCCGCTCGTGTCACCGAAATGAGCAGCGGTGCGCCATTGCCAACACGCCTTGCCAGCGTTAACGCCTATCTTGGCGCGGCGCCCATCGCGCGCGCCCTGGCGGCCGGTGCCGACGTCGTGATCACCGGCCGTTGTGTCGACAGCGCACTCGTACTCGGGCCGCTCATGCACGAATTTGGTTGGGCCAGCGATGATTATGACCGGCTCGCCGCCGGCTCGCTCGCCGGCCACATTATCGAGTGCGGTACACAGTGTACCGGTGGCCTGTTCACTGACTGGGAGCAGGTGCCGGGCTGGGAGAACATGGGCTTTCCCATTGCCGAGTGCGCCCCAGACGGTAGTTTTGTCATCAGCAAACCAGCCGGCACCGGCGGCTTGATCAACCGCGCCACGGTGTCCGAACAAATTGCTTACGAGATTGGTGACCCGGCCCACTACATGCTGCCGGATGTGTGCTGTGATTTTTCGGCCGTCAACGTGCGAGAACTGGATGGCGAGCGCGTGGCAGTCAGTGGTGCACGCGGCCATGCACCGAGCGAAACATACAAGGTGTCGGCCACCTATCCGGACGGCTACCGCGCGACGGCGACCATGATGATCGGCGGCCATGCCGCCAAAGCCAAAGGCGAACGTGTCGCCGCTGCAATTGTGGCCCGCACGCGCCGCTTGTTCAGCGAGGCTGGCCTGCCTGACTACCGCGAGGTATCTGTCGAAATATTGGGGGCTGAGAGCACTTATGGCCCCCATGGGCGCATGGCCGATTCGCGCGAGGTGGTGGTCAAGATCGGCGTTGCCCATCCGGACAAACGCGCCTTGGAAATCTTCGCGCGAGAAATCTTTCCTGCCGCGACGGCCACGGCCCAGGGCCTGACCGGTTTTGCGGGCGGACGGCCGACGGTGCAGCCTGTGATCCGGCTGTATTCCTGCCTCGTGCCAAAGTCCCGGGTGAATATAGAAGTGTTATGTGATGGGCAGCACCAAAGCGTAGCGGCGCCGGCCGGTGGTGCACGCTGCGCGGCTCCCAACAGCGTCGATGACGGTCCCTCGCCAACACCCGCCATTGGCAATTGTGTGCCACTGCGGATTCTGGCCTACGCCCGCTCAGGTGATAAGGGAGATAACGCCAACATCGGTGTGCTGGCACGTCGCCCAGAATTTCTGCCGCTATTGCGCGCGCAGCTCGACGCCAAAGTGGTCGCGGCCTGGTTTGCCCATCTGGTCTGCGGTCCTGTCACACGGTATGCGTGGCCCGGACTGAATGGCTTCAATTTTGTGCTTGAACGCGCCTTAGGGGG